>DAOWEE010000362.1 GCA_030638625.1 Methanosarcinales archaeon | reverse complement strand
TTCTTCGATAACGTCAAAATGCTTATCCACACTTACAATTACCTCAAGCCCGTTTTGTACCATTGTGGCAGCATGGATGATGTCCCTTGGTAAAACACCTTTAGCCCGGTATTGTTGATAAAAGTACAGTGATACCTCGATATCCTTTTTGGTAACAGGCAGCACATTAAGTCCCAGATCCATCATGCTCCATGCCAGGTCTGTTCCTTTGTCTGGAAGATTGATATGGTGATACCTGTATAATATTTCCTGGAACACTTCGGTATCAATTGCTGCGTTCAAATCTCCAGACTGAACCCTTGACAGGATGTCAACACAAGGCTCTTTGAATTCATGGGGTTTGCCGGCGGCATACATGAAGATATTTGTGTCAATGAAATATTCATTCATTGACAGCACCTGATTCTATCTCCTGTTCCATAGTTTCCCAGTCGTCTACAGGCAGGTTCATCTTAGAGATTTTCTTTGCGGCATCAGTGGTTTTGGTGTGCATTGGGCGTATGATGAGTTCGTCGTCCCTGTCTATTATGTATACAGCCGTGGATTCGTTCAGGCAGAGGGATTCCCTCATTTTGGCAGGAATTGATATCCTCCCAAATTTATCGATTTTGGCAATTTTATGCATAATGGGGTATTAGGGGTTATTGGGTTTAAGGGTTTTGAGTGGGGTGTGTGGGTTGGAGGATGGAGTCTTCGTCAGTGACCCCGCATTTTGCTTCGTTCAAATACGAGGCATTGAGAGGATGCTCAAGAATAACAAATTTTTTAACTATTCAGGTAGCATAGTTACAAATAATTATAAAAAGTATTTGACTTATAATTTATAACAGTAAAAGGCAAATATAGTAAGATAATTCAAGACAAAGTGAAGCAATCTCTTAAAGCGGCAGACGGAGCGTATTGTAGTGGAGTGAAAACCGATGTTTACTAATACGCAGGAACGATGATAGTTATGAAAGTTATAAAGTTGAATTTGACAAACTTCCGGGACGTTCAGGCTCTTTCCTTAGAGTTAGATCCAAAACTTAACGTTTTTGTTGGCGTGAACGGCTCTGGAAAGTCAACTGTTCTGGATGCAATTGCTATCATGCTTTCATGGCCAGCTAGTAGAATTATTCGTTCAGGTGCATCTGGAAGACCAATTATTGAAAATGATATTACCAATGGTAAATCTTCTTCTTCCATTCAGTTATCCAGTGAAATCGATAGCAAAACGATAGAGTGGAAATTGTCGAAAAACCGAAAAGGGCATGCAGCTTCAGAAGATAAAAGTAACCTACATGACCTAAAGGATTATGTCACATCAATTCAAAACCAAATTTCCGAAACTTTGGAAAAAGTTAATATTCCTTTGTTTGTCTATTACCCAGTGAATCGTGCTGTTTTGGATATTCCATTACGGATACGTAGGCAGCATAAATTTGACTTGCTCACAGCTTATGACGGTGCGTTGACTAGCGGTGCAAATTTCAGAACTTTTTTTGAGTGGTTCAGAGTAAGAGAAGATCTTGAAAATGAAAACATCAGAGATTTTCGAAATATGGATAAGGAAACTTTCACTGAGCGAATCATGGAAATGAAGGAACCTAAACTTGAATACTCAGGCAAAAGTTCGAATGCATCCTTCATACTATCTGATTCTAATTTTTCTGACCCACAGTTGGAAGCTGTTCGAAACGCATTATCGAAAATTATACCTGATTTTTCAAATCTCACCGTTCGAAGGAGTCCTTTGCGGATGGAAGTTGAGAAAAATGGCAAACGTTTGACAGTGAATCAACTTTCCGGTGGAGAACTGAATTTAATAGCAATGATTGGGGATTTGGCAAGACGAATGGCAATTGCAAACCCCGACTCTACTAAGCCGCTTGAAGGTTCAGGCATTGTTCTAATAGATGAAATTGACCTGCATTTGCATCCGAAATGGCAACGGATGATTGTACCTAAGTTGTTAGAGGTTTTTCCAAATTGCCAATTTATTATATCTACCCATTCGCCGCATGTAATCACCCATGTGCAACCGGAGTGTTTATTCCTTCTCGAACAAACGGATTCCGGCATTGTTGTGGCGGATAAGCCATCTGGGTCATATGGTAAAAATGTGGATCGGGTACTTGAAGATCTTATGGGTCTGAAAACAACACGGCCTGACGAAGTCGCTTATGAACTTGACAGTATTTTTGAGACAATCGGTGCAGGAAATCTGGAGGATGCACAAAAAAAGATTGCTGAGTTGAAGCTAAAAATCGGAGCTGATCCTGAATTGGTGAAGGCAGGAGTCCTCATCAAACGCAGAGAGCTGATTGGCAAATGAAGCATATTGTCAAACATCAAGATACCCCACTTTTTGATAAATGGAAGGCACTTGCTAATGAGGGCTGGCAGCCAACCTATGGAAAAGGCGGCTTGAGGGGGGCAGAAAAGAAAGAAGTAAAAGATTCACTCATGCAGGAACAAGGATATATTTGTTGCTACTGCGAGTGTCAATTGACCGATGATGACTCCCATATTGAGCATTTCAATCCTCAAAGCAACAACGCTGTCGATCCTTTAGATTACACCAATATGCTGTGTTCCTGCCAAGATCAATTGAAAAAGGGAGAACCTCAACATTGTGGGATTTCAAAAGACAATTGGTTTGATGAAAATCTACTTATTTCGCCGTTAGATTCGAATTGTGAGGGACGTTTTGCCTATACTGCAGACGGAAAAATCCAACCTTCCAATGAATCAGATAATGCGGCAACAATGACAATTGAAAAACTAAAGTTGGACATTGGAATATTGAACGACTTTCGCAAGAAAGCAATTGAGCCATTTTTGGATAAAGACTTGGATGATGGGGATTTTTCTCGATTTGTGAATGGTTACCTCAAAAAAAACTCAGGTGGAACGTTCGAAGAATTCTGGACGACTATCAATTACATATTTGTGCAAAATGTTCTAAATAAGTGACGTTACGCTGACAATAGAGCCATTTTTTTAACCGAGCATAAATCCCCCATCATGCAGTCGTCAATATACCCTAGACAAATATTCCTGGCCTGTATACAGCGTTTTTCCAGAATTATCTCCTCTTGTGCTCGTATGTATTATGCACTGAGATATATTTCTCAACAACAGTCCCCCCTCTCCCCTCAAACCCCTCAACCACACCCTCAGCCCTGCACACAACCGCCCGCTCCCCCCCTTGCTCCACAAACTCCACCGCAGCCTCAATCTTTGGCCCCATGCTCCCGGGCGGGAACTGCCCCTCTCCCAGATACCGGCGCGCATCCTCCACACCCAGCCTGTCCAGTTCAACCTGCTCAGGCGTATTATAATTCAGGCACACCTTATCCACAGTAGTCAAAAACATCACAACATCCGCCCCAATCTCCCTCGCCAGCAAACTCGAAGCCAGGTCCTTGTCAATCACTGCATCCACACCCTTCAAATCGCCATCCTCCTCAACCACAGGAACACCCCCGCCCCCGCAGGCCACCACAATAACCCCCTCCTGCACCAGTTCCTTAATGACTTCCATTTCAACAATATCCACTGGCACAGGCGAGGGCACCACCCGCCGCCATCCCCGTCCGCTGTCCTCAACCACAACGTGGCCGCAGCGTTCAAGTTCCTCCACGTGTGCCCTGTCATAGAACGCCCCCACCGGCTTGGTAGGATGTTCAAATGCAGGGTCCTGCGGGTCAACCAGCACCTGCGTGACCACCGGAGCCACCCTGGTATCGAGGTGGTGGTCCTTCAACTGGTTAACCAGACTCTGGGCAATCATATACCCCATGCTACCCTGAGACTGCGCCACATCCACATTCAGCGGCACATACGGCACCTTCCCCCTCGCCGCCTCCACCTGCATCATGATAAAGCCCACCTGCGGCCCGTTCCCATGCGTCAGCACCACCCTGTGCCCCGCCCGCACCAGATGGGCGATATAGCCCATAGACTCAAACGTATTCTCGAACTGCTCCCTGATAGTGCCTTTCTGGCCCGGCTTGATAATGGCATTACCGCCAAGTGCGGCGACTATAAGACTCACGCATCCACCTTTTCCAAAAACTCCCTGACTATCATTTCCAGGGTCATCTCCCCTATCTCTTTTATCTCGTAGTGCACCCTGGTGGCAGGTTTATTGATATTGATAACCCGGCTCAGGTCAATGGGTGTACCGATGACCACAGCATCACAGTCTGCACTGTTAATGGTCTCTTCCAGGTCGCTCACCTGCCTGGGGCTGTAACCCATTGCAGGCAGCAATGGCCCGGTATCAGGATACTTCTCAAAGGTTTCAGTAATGGTACCCACTGTGTACGGTCTGGGGTTAACTATCTCCTGCGCCCCTGCCTTTTTGGCACCGATAGTACCTGCTCCGTATTTCATACCACCGTGGGTCAGGGTGGGTCCGTCTTCCACCACCAGCACCCGTTTACCCTTGATAATCTCTGGATGCTCCACAGTGATGGGTGACGCAGAATCAATAATCCTGACATCAGGATTGACCTCCAGGATATTGCGGCGCACAAGTTCGATATTTTCCAGCTCAGCAGTATCCTGTTTATTGATTACCACCACATTTGCCATTCGCAAGTTAATCTCGCCCGGGTAATACGTAAGCCCGTCCCCTGCCCGGTGCGGGTCTGCTACCACGATGCTCAGGTCAGGTTTAAAGAACGGAAAATCGTTGTTACCTCCATCCCATACTACGATATCTGCCTCGGCCTCAGCCCTGTGCAGTATCTTCTCATAATCCACACCTGCGAACACTGTACAGCCTTCATCGATGTGAGTCTCGTATTCCTCCCGCTCCTCGATGGTAGTATCCATTTCATCCAGGTCCTCGTAGGATGAAAAACGCTGCACTGCCTGTTTTGCCAGGTCACCATAGGGCATGGGATGCCTGACCACCGATTATGTCTTGCCCAGCTTTCGCAAAATCTGGCAGACTTTTTTACTCACAGAGGTCTTGCCGCTGCCAGTACGCACCGCGCACACCGATATCACGGGTTTGCTGCTCCCAATCATAGTGGACTCTGGTCCCTGCATGATAAAATCCGCACCAGCAGCATTGACAATCGCACCTTTTGACATGACATAATGATATGGCACGTCACTGTAGGCGAACACTACCTGGTCAATGGAATGTGAATGTATCAGGTCAACAAGTTCAGTTTCCGGATATATGGGAATGCCGTCAGGATACCGCTCACCTGCAAGGGCAGCCGGGTATGTCCTGCCCTCGATATCAGGTATCTGCGTGGCAGTGAAGGCTGCCACATGGTAGGCAGGATTATCTTTGAAATAGACATTGAAATTGTGAAAATCACGGCCTGCCGCACCCATTATTAAAACTTTTATTTGATTGTTACTCATCTAACTACCCCCATCTTGTTCGATATATTATCTTACATATTCAACTGTTATGGCACAATGTTAAATCCCATTTTCCTGAAATCGTCGTCAAAAGTGAAAACATCATCAATACCCATGCTTTTCATCAATGCAAAACTGGTACAATCAGTAAAACTCAATTGTTTGTCATTATATTTCTCAAATATAGCCAGTGCATCCTCATAAACGGCCTCGTCAACCCTCTGCAATTCAATAATTTTCGAACTATGGATATTCCGGCCCCAGCTGACAGCCTGTGCATGCCCCACCTTGAACCTGATTCTGGTTAACGTTTCATCTATGATGTAATCAGAGGTAATCAGTCTGGTAGGTCTCAATCTCCCTTTTTGCAGGTCTATCATGAAATCCTGGGCT
The DNA here is from genome assembly GCA_030638625.1 of Methanosarcinales archaeon. Lineage (GTDB taxonomy): Archaea > Halobacteriota > Methanosarcinia > Methanosarcinales > Methanocomedenaceae > Methanocomedens_B. The sequence goes on along the minus strand of DAOWEE010000362.1, from coordinate 1,588 downwards.
GCTTTGTAGAAGTTATCCCTGTCATTCGCCAGTGCCAGAAATGCAGAAGTGTCTATGAAAAGCACACTTCATACCTCATATATCTGGTCATGGTTCTCTGACAGGTGCTCATCAGTCGAGAACATCCCGGACGTTTTGAAGAACGGGTCATCCTTGTCAAGGTCTGACTTACTCCTTACCCAGAATAATATGGCCTCTCTGACAGCATCCTTTAATGAGAGATGTTTCTCATCAGCCAACATTTTAAGCCCTGAATATTCATAATCTTCCAGTTTCACTTGTACATGTTTAAACGACATGGCGCATCAACATGTAATATTAACATGTCATCATAAAATGTTGTCGCTGGATGTCATCCTGTATTTCAAATGATTCACACCCGGTCTGTCAATTAATATCAACAAGGCAGGCAGCATCGTCAGAGTCAGGAAAAGTATCATCAAAATAGATAAGAACGCAATGATGCCAAACCATTGCATAAGCGGGAATGGAGACAGCACCATTGCAGCAAATCCGCCTGATGTGGTCAGTCCCGAGGTCACGATGGCCTTGCCTATCCTCGAAACGCTGGTCTGTATGGCATCCCTGGGGTCGGCTCCGTTTTCCCTTTCCTCCTTGTAGCGGTGCATGATATGGATGGAATAGTCCACGCCCAGGCCCAGGATGATACTGTTGGTGCTGATACTGAGTGTGGTCTTAGGGATATCCAGCAGCCACATCAATGCTCCGCTAATGGCTATCACCACGATGATAGGCGCCATGGGAATAAGCGCCCGTACCACTGACCCGAATATCAGGAACATGGCCAAAAACACGAATACAAAACTGATAAGCGTCATCCGAATCTGGCCATCGGTCATGGTATGTCCTATTTGATTGTTCAGTAACGGCTCTCCTGTTATGGTAATATCCATATCCGGTCGTATAAAATCAATTGAAGAGCGGATATTATTGAGGGCATCGTCCAGTCTTTTCCCGTCCAGGTGTTCCACTGTCAGGTCGATGACCCCGAGAGTAACGTATGGATAATTGACCAGCCTTCGCCTCTGTGCCGGGTTCATTTCATCCACCAGGCGCGGGATATCTTCATTTTCGGGCAGGCTGCCGCCATCTGCCAGCACTGAGGCCAGACTGTTTGTGTGTTTTATGCCGGGTTCATGTGCCTGCAAATAATCAGATAGAAGCAGCATTTCCTGCAATGTTTTTTTGGAGGTGATATCGTCGGATTTTACCACGAGAATAATAGTATCAGTACCCCCAGTCAGGTCACGCATTTCATCCATGAACCTGATAGCCTGTATATCCTGGGGGAAGTACTGGTAGAAATCGGTAAGGGTATCCACCTTTGGATACACGGCAGCACTTGTCAGGGTCACGCCAAGGATGAGCAGCAGGATGAATATCGGATGCCTTGCAGAAATCCGTGCAGTGCGCTTAAGGATCCGGTCCAGTATACCGGGGCTCGGTTCCAAATATTCTGAATCACTTTTGTCAATGAGTTTCAATATAGCAGGAATGAACCAGATAGCAGTGATATATGACAGGACAAGCCCGATGGATATAGCCATTCCAAAATATTCCAGGTCAG
>DAOWEE010000111.1 GCA_030638625.1 Methanosarcinales archaeon | reverse complement strand
GGGTCAAGATCAAGACAGGTACTTTCGACCAGGACAAGAGCCCGTTCAAGGAGCGAAAATGTGCGTGGCAATGACAGGTCATATTTCAATGAAAGTTTGACAAAATCGTCACTGTGCCGTTCACCCCTGCCAAAGTGCTGCCTGGATATAAGTTCGTCAATATCCCACTTGAAGGCATGAATGTCAATATCATCAACCGCCTTTTTGGCCATTTTTAACATTGCCTTGGCAACCATATCAACATCTTTTATGTAGACAGCATAGAACACCGAGTACATATCCTTCATGATATCAGAATCAAGTTTCCCGACAGCGCCGAAGTCAAGGTATGCGATATTGCCGTTATTCATTACGAATATATTACCTGGATGTGGGTCTGCATGGAAGAATCCGTCAATGTAAACCATTTTAAGGAAACTGGATGAAATGAGTTGAGCAACCCTTTTTTTCTCAGCCTTACTATACGCCCTGTATTCCCTTAACGGCACCCCGTAAATGTGCTCCATTACCAGTATATTGTCATTGGTCAACTCCCAGTAGACCTTAGGAATATGTACCTGGTTGAAATCCTTGAAATTATCCCTGAACCGTTCCATATTAAGAGCTTCATTCCGGTAATCCAGCTCACGGTTAAGCATAGTCTTGAATTCTTCAAGGAAACCGTCGATGTCAATCTGGTCATTGATTTTCAGCAGTTTCAGGAAAATGAATTTTAAATCATATAGTATATCCAAATCAAGGTTGATCACATCCATCATACCGGGCCTGGCAATCTTGACCACCACGTTCTCTCCATTTAGCACGGCTTCATATACCTGGGCGATAGAGGCACTAGCGATAGGTTCTTTGTTGAACTTATCAAATAATGCAGTGAAATCGCTATATACCCCAGGTTCATTTGACGTATTACCACACACGACACTGAAAGCTTCCTGCATCCTTTCAAAGTCGTACGGCTGCACTCTTTCTTGAAGTTTTTCAAGTTCTGCACCGTATTCGATGGGAACAATGTCAGGCCGCTTGCTCATGGCCTGACCAAGTTTGATGAAACTAGGCCCAAGTTCTTCTAAGGCCATACGGAGTTTTGCTGAACTGGACCTGCGCTCAAAATCTATAGGACATGTACACAGGTCTACAGGTTCTGTTCTTTGCCTGGACTCTTTAGATATTATACTAAATAGTCGGTATTTGTAAAAAACCCGTGTAATTTTGATATACCGTTTAATCTTGTTGAACATCCCGTTCAATATCAGAGTGTTATATGCTTATAAAGATAACTTTTTGTTGTCATGTGCATGGTTTAAGGTCTAAACCTGAGTATTGATGGATTATATTTGTACAATTATACAATATCACAAATTTTAAGTTATGTTAACCTAAAGTCTATTTTATGATAAAACGGATTCTTGTACCTGTTAAATCTACAAGAGGGTCGGATAGAGCCATAAATTTCGCCTGTGAGATGGGAAGCCAGCTTAATGCATCCATTCATCTTGTAACAGTTGATTTTACCGATATGATGAAAAAAAACAGGGTCAGCCACCAATTGATGGAAGAAACGGTTATTAGATGCAGGGAACTGGATATTGATGCCACGTATTCAGTAATTTCTGCCGAAACCCAGGAGGACGTTGCAATTGTTATCTCAAGGTTGGCAGAGGACTATGACCTTATCATAATGGGGCATTGTAAGTATGAGAAGATATACAAATTCCTGCGAGATAGTGTTGCAGAGATACTTATAAAACTGGCTCCATGCCCGGTAGTGGTGGTAGCGGCTGAATGTGAGGATGACAACCGTAACAATCTGCCGTATGGCAGGTCAGATTGAGGAAATGTAAGATACCATTGAATCGAAAATCTTTTTACCGTCCTCTGAACCCAGTATTTGCTCGGATGCCCGCTCAGGATGTGGCATCATTCCGAGGACATTACCTTGCTCATTAATGATTCCTGCAATGTTTTCAATGGAGCCGTTAGGGTTTGCTTCATTAGTAGTATTGCCTTTTTCATCCACGTACCTGAATGCTACTCTGTTCTGTGAATCGAGTTCTGACAGTGTGCGCTCATCTGCAAAATAATTCCCTTCCATGTGTGCAATAGGTATCCTGATGACATCGCCCTTTTTGAATGAATTAGTGAACGGGGATGTATTATTCTCCTCTCTCAGGTTGACCCACTCACACCTGAACTTCGGGTAGCGGTTGGTCATAAGTGCACCCGGTAACAGTCCAGATTCCACCAGTATCTGGAACCCGTTACATATACCCACCACAGGCAGTCCTTTATCTGCCATCTTCCTGACCGAATTCATTATC
>DAOWEE010000311.1 GCA_030638625.1 Methanosarcinales archaeon | reverse complement strand
TGTGCCGGAATAGTCAAATTCTGCGGCCTGGCCGATGACTATGGGGCCTGAGCCTATAATAAGTACTTTGTGAATATCCTCTCGTTTGGGCATCTTCTCACCTTCTTTTGGATAGGTATTATGATTTAATACTCTTTTGATGTGGACTGTCCGCAGACATTATCCTCACAAAACCCCACTGAAGTAATGTCCGGTTGAATACTTACCGCCACAATGCCCCGTAGTTCCATTATCTATGGCTTTACGGTAACTTTGCGTCAACTTTCCAGTAGTTTTTTTATTATACGTTTTTGCCTCGATTCTCAGGCAGTTGACACCTCCATCAATTAGTTCAGGGATGTGACTTAGCATGCATAATTCCCTGGAGTTCATGACATAGGTACGTTTTTGCTCATCAATTTTCACAGGATAAGTGAAACCTTTTTCATCTTCCATCAAAGCCTCATGCATTCTCTCATCAGGGAACAATTCTCCCAACAGGTCATGTTCCAAAACCATTAAAGGGAAAAAGCCATGGACTAAACATTCTACCGGACCTTTGGACGCCATCTGTTTTATTTCATCCAATGTAAGTTCAGGTGAGAGTGTTACCCTCTGGCATTGCTCTGAATAATGTGCCATTGCCAGCCGGTTAAACACATTGAGGGGATAATCAATGACAAGTGATTTATCCGTGGAATTATGAAGACGGTGCAGAGCACCTGGGTTTGCTACAAGAAATCCATCCGGGTTCTGGTCAAGGTACAATTCATACAATTTATTTAATTGATCAGACTCGCCCAGTTTTTTATCAATTCTTGGTGCATTGAGATAAACTTTCACTCCCTTTTGCTTACCATACTCAATGGCAGATTGGTAATCTTCTGGTGTGAGTGGACTATCAGTGAAATTCTCGCCACCAAAATAGACCACATCTGCACCGCCATCTACGGCTGCTTTAAATGATTCCAATGAGCAGGTATTTACTGAAAGGAGAGGTTTGGTCTTGGTTTGAATATCTCTACTATCAAATGTGATATCAGGTTTGATGCATTTGCGTTTCCATTTTCTTGTAAGTTCATCTTCAAGCTTTTTAACAGCAGTCCTGCGCAGAGTATTAAGCTGTGAAATGGGAATGAAAATATCATTGTCTAAATCAATCACGATATTTTCCGGCTCAAAAAAGGTATTGCCAAGTTTCTTCAAATGCTGGTTTATAGAATCTTCTGATATTGGAGACCCTTTTGCTTTTTCCGGGACATCTCCTTTTTGGGTGACCTGGTTCACCCCATCTGTAATGGAAAGCGTAACCGGTTTTCCCTGTTTTGCTGTGAAAGACATATTGAGGGGAATCTTTCGACTGGCATCTTTGATTCTAAATGATTCCATGAGCCTGAAGTCATACGTTTTGAAAACCGTCTCATTGCTATAGACGATTTTTTCCATGGGTATTTTGACTGTTGCACAGGCAGGGGTACTTTCCACACTCTGGTTATCGATATACATGCTTCTTACCGTAGTTCCTGTACCACGCCCCTGAGTGCCGATCCCATCGCCTATCCTCAATGGTTGCTCAATATGAATGTAAGCAAATTTTCTTTCCCTGTCGTATTTGACGACATTTCCAAGGTATGTTCCCTGATTATGTGGCTGTATCCTGCTCATCAGATTGCCGCCGGGATTCCCGAAAAAATACCCTTCAGTGAAGCCACGATTAAAAAGCTGGCGCAGTGTTTGCTGTTCATCATAAGAGACTTTGAAACCTGCCGGGTTCTCAAAATATCTCTCGATAAGCTTCCGGTAAATACGTACCACGCCTGCCACATATTCGGGGTGCTTTAATCTGCCTTCTATCTTGAAGGAATCAATACCTGACTCTATCAGATGTCCAATACTCTCACTTATGTTGAGGTCTTTGGGACTTAGGAGATGCCCTTTGGCTCCATCAATTGTGTATTTCCTCCGGCAGGGCTGGGTACAGTATCCACGGTTCCCGCTTTTGTCTCCTATCATACTGCTAAACAGACACTGGCCTGAATAAGAGATACACATCGCACCGTGGATGAATACTTCAATCTCGGTGTTAGTTTGGGATTTTATCTTCCGAATCTCAGCAAGGGAAAGCTCCCTCGCAAGCACCACACGTTTAACTCCCATATCCTCAAGGTATTGCATACCTTCAATATTGTGGATGGTCATCTGTGTGCTGGTATGCACTGGAAGTTGTGGGAGCTGGTCCTTTAACAATTTGAGGATGCCCATATCCTGCACTATGACTGCGTCTGCTCCTGCATTGCAGAGGAATTGTAGAAATTCACTGACCCTCTTGAACTCTGAATCCTTGATTAGGGTGTTGACTGTTACGTATGCTTTGGCTTTGTTGATATGGGTGTAATCAATAGCCCATTTAATTTCTTCAAGCGTTAGACCGGCATCATGCCTTGCGCCAAAAACCTCTCCGCCAAAATATACGGCATCGGCTCCATTCTCAATTGCAGCTATAAGTGCTTCTTTGCTTCCGGCTGGCGCCAATAGTTCGGGTTTGTGCATCAGGGGTTATAATAATGTAGGGTGTTAAATAGGTGATGGGGGATATTGACCCGTAAATCATGGATGTCGGGAAGCACTTTTTATCAGATTCCTCTACACCAGCCCCTCTGCCTGTTTCAGCATGTCATCAATGATCTCCAGCCCATCCTGCCAGAATCCCGGATCATCAAGTTGTATCCCGAAACCCTCTAGCAATTTCACAGGTATATCCTTTCCGCCTGAAGCAAGCAGCTCCATATATTTTGGAACAAATTCCTCACCCTCTTCCACAAACCTCCTGTACAGAGCAAGAACCAGCAATTCTCCGAACGCGTACGCATACACATAACCCGGAGCCTCAAGAAAATGTGGAATATAACTCCACCAGACATTATAATTCCCAGTGAGGGTTACCGTATCCCTGAACATCTCCTGCTGGGATTTTATCCATAATTCTCCGAACCGTTCTGAAGAAAGCTCGCCTTTATCGCGCCTTTCGTTATGGATGACATCCTCGAAGCGGTTCATAGCAATCTGGCGGAATACTGTAGCGAATATCTGCTCCAGTTTATTCGTTAGCAGGCTCAGTTTTTCGTCCCTGCTCCCGGCCTTGTCCATCAGTGAGCGAAAAACCAGCATCTCCCCGAAGACCGATGCTGTCTCGGCCATGGGTAGGGGTGTCTGGCTGTTGAGGAAACCCTGATGCTTGCCTGCAAGATACTGGTGGACACCATGACCAAGTTCATGGCCCATGGTTTCAACATCACGGTTGTTACCCATATAATTGAGCATAACATAGGGATGTACTTCAGGTGTGCATGAGTCAGAGAAGGCGCCCCCTCTTTTGCCTGACATAACAGGTGCGTGTATCCATTTGCCGTCAAAGAATTGTTGAGCGATATCCTTCATTTCAGGGGAAAAATCATTGTAAGCCTGGAGGACTGTCTCTTTACCTTCATTCCAGGGTATGGTCTGTTCAGTGGACATAGGTAATGGCGCGTACCTGTCATAATCGAACAGCTCATCGTACCCAAGCAGTGCTTTTTTCAGGCGGTAGTATCTCTGGGGGATATCATACCTGGCTGTAACCGCATCCACCAGTGCCGTTACGATTTTCTCATCTATCTCATTGTCGAGGTTCATGGAGCTGACCCATTCAGGATACTGTCTCAACCTGTCCATAATCATCTTGTCAGCCAGGATGTTGTTGAATATGTGGGTCAGTATATGAAGTTGGGATGATAGTCCTTCTGTGAGGTCATTGGCTGCCTGTTTCCTTATCTGCCTGTCCGGATTGTAGAGGTCTGATAGTACTTCCTCCTCAGCCCGGCCCGTTTCCCCGAATTTCATCTGTGAGAGTACTTTTTCAAAGAGCTTGTTCCAGCTGCTTACTCCGGTGGGTGAGAGTTCTGCCAGGAGTTTCTCTTCGATCTCTGTTAACTGGTGAGGTTGATATTTCCTGAGTTTTTCAAGGTAGTGTTTGTATTTTTGGACCAATGGATTCTCAAGAAGTGATTGGGCTTTTTCATCTTCCAGTGAAGCCCATTCCAGGTCAAAGAACAACATCTCTTTCTGTACCCAGGCGAAGATTTCCTGAATCTTCTGGAGGAATGCACCTGCCTGGGCGTTGTTTGATTGTGTGACAAAATTGAGATTTGCAAATGTGCTGATACGTACTGATTTTTGATAGATGTCTTCCATTTCAGTTACTGCATCGAGCAGTTCTTTCGGGGAGATGCTATTTAGTTTTCCCTTGTATTGTGTTGAAAATGCTGTGACTCTTTTTTTGATTGAATCGATGTCTGTTTCAATATTTTCATCATTCTGGTCTTGATACAGGTGGGTCAGGTCCCAGATTACTTCCTCACTTCCCAGTTTGTCTTTCATGTTGGATTGAATGGAAATGAAATCTATTAATCTTATCGAGTGAGGACAGTTTTGGAATTCCAGAATATTGAGTGAGCTATAATGCGCTCAAGTTTCCCTCATCGATATCTAAAATAATCCCATAGGTCATAATCCCATATCTTTCTTGACCTTTGGAAGTGTGTGAACCTTTCCAGCTTTTATTTCAGCACAGGCTTTTGCAATGTCTCTTTTTGTCTGGTCGTTCAATTCCTTGGTGTATTCTATCAAATCCCAGATGACTTCTTCGTATGTCTCCCCATCAAAGAGTTTTCTCTTTATTAGTTCATTTTGAAGAGTATTGCTTATCTGTATCGTATTCACAATGAATTATAATATACTATAGCATTAATTTTTTGTGCCATTTTTGGTAGTCCGGTATGGGATATTTTTATAATTTGTTGAAATTGGCTGACACGGCCCCATTTTTCATTTTTTTTAGATACCAACTTTATGTAAAATCAGTGTTAATCAGTGTAATCTGTGTCTGAAAAATAAATAGACACTGATTTCACAGATTTACACAGATTCGTTGTCGTATCTATATTTGACACATTCGTTTGGATAATTGGATTTTGACATTGTGTCAAATTGGCTAAAACTAAGATAGGTAGATAATATGAAAAGCAACGGTTCTCCGGCACCCGAGTTTGAAACGGACGACGACCGCAGCTATTTCCTGATCCGCCTGCCTGTGCATCTGAAAGCTAAAGGTTCGGAGAAAACGCAGGTAAAAATGCAGGTAAAAACGCAGGTAAAAACGCAGGTAAAAACGCAGGTAAAAACGCAGGTAAAAACACAGGATCAGATTCTGCAGATACTGAGTGAGAAGCCAGAGATGACCTTGGTAGAGGTCGCTCAGAAGATTGGTAAATCACTGAGCGCCGTTGAAAGGGCTTCTTCGAAGCTGGTGAAAGCAGGCCGATTAAGATTTGTCGGCCCGAAGAAAGGCGGCCACTGGGAGGTGAAAGATAAAACATGAGCACGCAAAGACCGCAAAGCTGTTGCTACATTGACTTTGCGCCCTTTGCGTTCTTTGCGTGAATTAATTCAACAGCCTCGGCACCCGGTTTAATTTAAAATAGCAACTAACTCGCACCGAACTGGTACGAACTCCTCGTAGAGTTCGTTGTGAGTTCGCATAAGTTCGGTGCTAACTATAACTTAAATCCAGTATTTCAACTACAAGCGGCAGCACTGTTCCGACACACAGAGAAGGTGACCAATAATTATATAAGTGCGAACTATAAATATAAATATAACGTTCGCAATAGTACGAATTAAACATAACAGGTTTAATATGAATACAAACAACACTCGGAAAAAGCCAGATTTCCCAGCCCGCCTGGATGGTGCACGCACCCTGGCCGATATCTTTGAGCTCGTGAAGGAAGCGGTGTGGAACAGCAAGATGAAGAGCCGGGCCGGGCTTATGTTGGGTCTGGCAGACCTGGGGAATAGTCCGGAGGGTTTTGTGGGTGCATTCTTTACTGTGGGTTCCAATTGTATTGTGATGAACAGGATTCCCCTTGAGAGGATTAAGGAAACAAGACCTGAACTGTACAAGCCGTTTGCTTTCCATGTGCTGATGCATGAGTATATTCACTCACTGGGATACCTGGATGAGCAGTTGGTGAGGCAGATGGTGTACGATATCTCAAGAGCGGTGATGGGGGATTCGCATCTGGCGACGCAGCTGGCACAGGACCCGACACGATTTATCCCTGATCTGGCATATCCTGGTTTTGAATGGCAGCCGAAGGATTTTAAGATGGAGCTGGTGGAAGGATTTGACAGGGGGAGTGTGTGTTATATTAACTGATGGGGGGAGGGTTTATTGTCTTATCCGGTAATAAATTTCTCGACCCATCCTCTTAATTTCAATATAATCTCTCTGACACCTATGCGATCTAAAGATTCTTCATCTTCAAAAAATATGTCAGCGTAACGATATTCTACAGCAAAAGGTGTCAATATACGAATTTCTGTAAGGATATCAGGTATCGAAAAACCCTGGTCGATTAATATATCCATCAATTCAGTGACATCATGGGTCTTACGAAAATGAATGCTGTGAAAACTCAAGAG
>DAOWEE010000240.1 GCA_030638625.1 Methanosarcinales archaeon | reverse complement strand
AGTAGATATATGATATGGTTACATTACGTTTAGAGGTATGATACATGGTTAAGGTGCAACTAAAAATTCTGCTGGTAATATTCATTGTTGCACTTTTTTCTGGGTGCATCCAGCCACCTGTCGAAGACACTCCTTCTACTACACTGAGCCTTTCCACTACCACTTCCACTTGTGATACCGGCCTGCTTGACGTACTGAATGCAAAGTTTGAAGAGGAAAATGATGTCACAGTGCTGACATTGTGCCAGGGTACTGGCAAGGCCATTGCCACTGGTGAACTGGGTGCTGCCGATGTATTGCTGGTCCATGCCCCGACATCTGAAGTGGAGGCGGTGGAGCAGGGAAGTTTCACAAATCGCCAGTTTGTTATGTACAACTATTTCGTAATCATCGGCCCGGCCTCAGACCCGGCCAATGTGAAGCAAGCCACGTCTGCAAGTGATGCCTTCATCAGAATTGCAGATGTACAGGCCCCATTCATTTCCAGGGGAGATAACTCAGGCACCCACAAAAAGGAACTGGGACTGTGGAACGAAGCAAATATCATGCCGCAGGGTGTGTGGTACCAGTCAGTGGGTAAGGGCATGGGCGATACCATCATGACGGCAGATATCAAACAGGGATACACCATATCGGACAAGGGCACCTACCTGGCAATGAAGGATAAGGTTGAACTCATCGCACTCTTTGAAAACGACAGGGAGTTCCTTTACAACCCATACCATGTCATGGCAGTCAATCCTGATAGGTTCCCTGATGTTAACTATGAACTGGCAAGGAAATACATTGAATTCCTGACCTCAGGCGAGGTACAGGATATCATACGAGACTACGGCACTGAAGAATACGGCCAGCCTCTGTTCATACCTGCAGTGGATGTAGTTGACGGAGTGTGATACATGAACAGTGCCGAATTTATTGTCCAGGGGATTATCACTGCAATAGAACTGATTGTAGGACTTGATCCATATATCCTGAGCATAACAGGGGTATCATTGAAGGTATCAGGCACTGCTACCTTACTGGCGGCACTTACTGCCATCCCCCTTTCATTCATCATTTCACACAGGGAGTTCTGGGGCAAACAGACACTGCTCACCCTGATAAATACTGGCATGGGCCTGCCGCCTGTGTTCGTTGGACTATTCGTGTTCATCATGCTGGTGCCGGCAGGACCACTGGGATTTCTGAAACTCATATTCACACCCAAAGCCATGATAATAGCGCAATACATCCTGGTCACCCCCATCATCACCGGCGTCTCCCTGGCTGCGATAAACGCGGTTCCGCCTGCCATTCGTGAGAATGCATACACCCTGGGAGGCAGCCATCGGGACATTGCCGTGGTGGTGCTAAAAGAAGCAAAATTCGGCATGGTAACATCTGTACTGGCAGGTTTTGGGAGAGCCATCGCAGAGGTGGGGGCCATTCTCATTGTGGGCGGCAATATTGCATATACGGGCAGTGTTGGGGCAATGGGAGAAGGGCTGTCCTATACCAGAACGCTGACCACTGCCATCACGTCCGAGACCAGCAGCGGTGACATATCAGTCGCCATCGCACTGGGGCTGATACTGATAACGATAAACCTGTCAGTTAATGCCGCAGCCAGTATGCTGCAAAGGAGGGCGTGAGATGGCGGCACTGCTGGAGATAAATGGACTGGACAAGAGCTTTGGGGAGCAGCGAGTACTCAGGAACATCAATCTGGAGGTGGAACGTGGTGAGATATTTGCCATCATGGGTCCCAGCGGTGCTGGCAAGACCACACTGCTGCGGATACTGAACCTGCTGGAAAAGCCAGACACCGGTAGTATCACACTGGACGGTGACACCATTAACGGGGTGCAGCGCAACGGCCGGACTGCCACCAGGCAGCGGATATCTATGGTGTTCCAGTCACCGGCATTGTTCAATGATACAGTGTACAACAATGTAGCGTACAGCCTGAGGGTACGCAGGATGGATAAACATGCCATTGAGAGCAAGGTCAGCCAGAGCCTAGCGTTAGTGGGCCTTGAAGGTTACGATAACCGATGGGCTAAGACTCTATCTGGCGGCGAGGAACAGCGCATAGCCTTTGCCAGGGCCGTGGTGTTCGAGCCCGACCTGCTGCTGCTGGATGAACCCACTGCCAACCTGGACCCTGCTAATGTAGCCAAGATAGAGGAGGTTATCAGGACCATTAACAGGGAACTGAATACCACTATAATCATCGCCACCCACCACATGAACCAGGTGCGGCGGCTGGCTGACAGAGTGGGGATGCTGTTGGGTGGAGAGTTGATTGAGACGGGCCGCAGGGAGGTTGTGTTCGGGGGAGCGGCTGATGAGCGGACACGGGCATTTATTGAGGGAGAGATGGTGTGTTGAATAAAAGTACACAGAATTAATATTACGAATTACAACAGCTACTGTTGTAAAAATCAATTTGATATTGGTGGGAATTTTCTGATAATTTCACTTTCATTATATTCGCCATATACATTTATATCAATTGTTTGTTTTCCTTTGCCAAAATTTGTCATCATTTGAGCATCCTGGTATATTGAAATATATTTGTAAACCGAATTATCCGATTTTTTTAATGTTTCCAGTGTGAAAACTTCATCGGTCTGGGGTTCTATTATAATGAATTTTCCATCAACGATGCAATAGTTCATAGCATGATAATATCGTGTACCCATTCCGACTTTCATCGTATCTCGAAGTGATATTGCCCCCATATCTATACCGTATTCTTTTGCATTTTTAGCTAAATCCCTTGAATAGCCAGTACATGACTGGTAATCAACACCCCTTTGCGGGTCTAAATTAGCAACCATATTATTTGTTCTATCTACTTTTAAAAAATATAGTAGCCACATCATTTCTTTAGATTCTTGTGGTTCTTGTGGCTCAGGGGTATATTTTGGTGCTTGAGTGGGTTCTGGTTTTTCTACAAACTGAATTTCGCCTGGAGATTCGAACACTTGTGTATATAGACTATCAACACATCCGGTGCCTAAAATAATCAATAGCATGCAAAATAGACACGTAATTAACAATTTTATTTTCATAATGTGGTAATCCCAAGTTTATTTTTCTATATTTGGGCAACTGTGTATGCTTTTGTTATCTTCACCAATTGCCTGTTTACTTTCTTGAAATGGTATTCACTACTTATAAAGTTTATATATCTTCATTTTTTCACTGAATGATTCCAATAACCAGTAACCATTAAGAATCCAGAAACCATGTCAGATAACCAATATGTTAGAAACCATTACGCTTTATTTCAGCCTATTTTTCACAAGCTTCCTGGCTTCAACTATATTTCCTTTGGGTTCTGAAGGATTAGTAGTTTACCTGATAACGCAAGGTCACAACATTGGAATCGTTGTTGTTATAGCTTCAATTGGAAATTATCTTGGTGCTTGCACCACTTATCTGCTGGGCTGGGTGGGGCGTGAAAAGTATCTCGAAAAATATCTGCGAATGAAACAGAGTGAACTGGAAAGAGGAGAACAAATATTCGAAAAGTATGGGGCTCCAATATTATTGTTCACATGGGTTCCACTTGTTGGAGATGCTATAGCGGCAATTGGTGGTATATTTAAACTTAATTTTGTCATTTTTTCAGTATATGTATTCATTGGAAAATTTATCAGATATTTAGCAGTAGCTTATTTAGCTGGATTTATCTAAATTCCAGCAATACCCTCACGCCCCGTTTTGCTAAACTCCTCCAACCAGTAGATAAGATTTATTGAACCTTGCCCCCATACAGGATAGCATGGAAAAAGTACTCTTCCTGTGTGTAGGCAACTCCTGCCGCAGCCAGATGGCAGAAGGGTTTGCCAGACATTATGGCTCAGATATCCTGGAAGCCCACAGTGCCGGCACCATGCCTGCATCTTTTGTAGCACCAAAAGCCATTGAGGTCATGGCCGAAAAAGGCATAGATATCTCGCACCAGTCACCCAAACAGCTTAATCCGGCCCACCTGCCGGACTATGACATTCTCATATCCATGGGCTGCGGAGTGCAGGACACCTGCCCCGCCTTATATCTCAAGGACTTCACAGATTGGGGGCTGGATGACCCTATGGGGCAGCCTGTTGAAAAATACAGGCAGGTCAGGGATGGGATTGAAAGGCTGGTGCTGGAATTAATCGAAGGATTGGATCATACGCATTTTGGTTAACATATTTGTTGAAATTGATGGTTTTTGCTTTATAGAACAATCAATCTAAAATATTATATACTACCGGATAGAATGATACTAATTAGTAGTATATTATGAAATTCCATAACAGAAAAACTGAACTGGAAGAATTCGAACGCATTTGGGGATTATGCTCAGTGTCTGCACACTTCACCATACTTACAGGAAGGAGACGTGTGGGAAAAACAGAACTTGTCAAGCAGTTCTATGCTAATAAACCGCATCTGTATTTTTTTATAGGGAGAAAAAATCCAGTTTTGCTCCTCGAAGAACTGTCCGAAGTTGCCAGAACCAGAATCCAGGATTTCCCCACAATGGTCAAGTTCGATGAGTGGCTGAAATTCCTTTTAAACAATTCAGAGCCAGGCACGGTCATATTCATTGATGAATTCCAGAACTTCAAATTTGTGGACGAAAGCATTTTCTCGGATTTCCAGAAAGTCATTGACGAGTACAAAAACAAAGTACAAGTTCATATTATCGTAGCCGGTTCACACATTACCTTGATGGATAAAATATTTACTGACAGCAAAGAACCCCTCTTCGGCAGGGCCACTGAAAAATATGTGCTCAATCCCATGCAGTTCAAGGATATCTCTGAAATGCTGTCTGAAATAAGAATAACCAATATTGAAAGCCAGATACAGTGGTACAGCATATTTGGTGGAATACCAAAGTACTATGTAATGGCAGAGGAGCAAGGATTGTCTGGGATGGACATTTTTTCTGCTCTTAGAATACTACTTTTCAGAGACTTTGCCCCCTTAAAAGAAGAAGCCAGGAGTGTTCTCACCGAAGAGTTCGGAAGGGAACAACCCTCATATTTTTCAATACTGGAAGCAGTCGCCCTGGGAAATTCCGAGATGACTACAATTGCAGATAAGTCCGGGATTAAAGTAAAAAGTATTGCCAAATACCTGGGCCAGCTTGTAAAGGATTTCCGGTATCTGGACTACGAAGTCCCGGTCACAGAAGCAAGACCGTGGAAAAGCAAGAAGGGACGGTACTTCCTGAATGACAATTTTTTCAAGTTCTGGTTCAGATACATTTACAGGAATAGAAGCGACTATGAGATTGGAAATTATGACATACTTATGGACAAGATACAACAAGACCTTGGATCACTTGTAGGACGGGAATTCGAAAAGATATCCATACAATTTCTGAAGGAGTTCAACACACAAAACAAACTTCCGTTCAAATTTTCCAAAATTGGCAAATGGTGGCGTAAAGGTAGTGAAATAGACATCGTGGCATTCAATGAGGATTCAAAGAATATCCTTTTTGGAGAATGCAAATGGCAAAACCGGAAAACCGACATTGGCGTGCTTGTTGCCCTGGTGGATAAATCCAGCTCAGTGGACTGGAACAATAATGACAGGACCGAATACTTTACTGTAATCTCAAAGTCAGGTTATACAAAAAAAGCAGAAGAGTTCGCCGGGCAGAACAACTTCACACTCTATACGTTACAAGACCTCAAAAGAAGCCTTACTCACCCGTGATAATACGTAGGCTCATCAGGCTTCTTCTCTTCCTGCTTGCCCTTGAAGTTAATAGCAGGCAATGGCACAGCAGGCGGCAAGCCAAGCGTCTTTGACATGGTCAAAGCCAGTGGTGCCAGATTGCTCATCATGGTATTGGCAATCTCATTTTGTACATCTGTCGGTGCAGCCCCTCCGGTCCACTCCTTGTGCATCGCCTCCAGGTCACCCTCCTGGTAATAATCCGTGCTACCCTCAAACCTGATATAACCGATATTGGGATTCAGGTAATTGATGGACAGGGCATACTCCAGTTTTATGACCAGCTTTTTTCCGAATGGAGTGTTCTGCTCCACCAACGAGGGATTCCTGATGTTTATATCAAAATTAATATTAATGCTCTTATGCTGCCTTGCCCCATCAGCACCTGCAAACGACTTTGATTCTATCTGATTTACCTGAAAACCTATAATCATACTTCCTTCACCAAATTAGAAATAACGTATAAGAATAATAAAGATTGGGTTATTCCCCCAATCCCGCCTCCATAATTACTCTACAAAGACCAGCTGTTAAAATCTACTGTATAAACACATCTAAGAAGTCAACACAATCTCTATGCTGATATCCTTGGGGACCTGTATACGCATAAGCTGCCGCAGGGCCCGCTCATCTGCATCCAGGTCGATGAGCCGCTTGTGCACCCTCATCTCCCAGTGGTCCCAGGTAGAAGTCCCCTCACCGTCAGGGCTCTTCAAAGTTGGTACCATCAGTTTTTTTGTAGGCATTGGTATTGGCCCAGCTATGTTCACACCAGTCTTAGTAGCAATATTCTTGACTTGATCGCATACAGTATCCAGGGTTGAAGGGCTTGTACCAGTTAATCGAATCCTTGCTTTCTGTGCCATTAATGAATCTCCAAAATGTTAAAAAAAGAAACGGGGAGAGGCCTTAGGGCCTCGCCTTAATACTTATAACCATGCCAGCTGCAACGGTCTGTCCCATATCACGGATAGCGAAGCGTCCCATCTGTGGAATCTCTTTCACATTCTCAATGACCAGTGGCCTGGTGGGCTTTACGGTCACGATAGCTGCATCGCCAGCTTTGATGAATGTGGGGTTCTCTTCCTTCACTTCACCGGTCTTAGGGTCCAGTTTCTTGTCAATTGACATCAGGGTACATGCAGTCTGTGCTGTATGGCAGTGGAACACGGGTGTGTAACCAACTGATATAGCAGACGGATGCTGCAGTACAACGACCTGTGCAGTAAACTCATCAGCCACTGTGGGTGGTTTTGCTGCGGGACCGCATACATCGCCTCTTCTTACATCATTCTTTCCAATACCCCTTACATTCCAGCCAATATTATCGCCAGGTATAGCCTGATCCTGTTCTTCATGATGCATTTCAATGGACTTGACCTCACCTGTAGCACCGCTTGGCATAAAAGTGACATTTTCGCCTTTCTTCATGATACCGGTCTCGACACGTCCTACTGGTACAGTACCGATACCGCTGATAGTGTAAGCATCCTGTACAGGGATACGCAGTGGCAGTGATGTTGGCATTTCAGGTTGTTTCAGCTCGTTAAGTGCTTCAAGAATGGTAGAGCCTTTATACCATTTGGTATTCTCGCTATTGGATGCTATATTGTCACCCTCAAACGCAGATGTTGGAATGAAGTGCATATCGTCTGGCTTGAATCCTACCATCTTCAACAGTACGCTGACATCTTCCTTGGCCTTGTTGTACTTTGCCTCGTCGTAGTTTATCTCGTCCATCTTGTTGATAGCAATGATCAACTGGGTGATACCCAATGTCCTGGACAGGAACACGTGTTCCTTGGTCTGGGCCTGTACACTGTCCTTGCCAGAAACCACAAGAATTGCAGCGTCTGCCTGGGATGCACCTGTGATCATGTTCTTAACAAAGTCACGGTGACCGGGACAGTCCACTACTGTAAAGTAAAATTTATCAGTATCAAATCGCTGGTGTGCGATATCAATGGTGATACCCCTTTCACGCTCTTCTTTAAGGGTGTCCATTACCCATGCAAATGCAAAAGATTCTTTACCTTTTTCCCTTGCCTCTGCTTTATACTTTTCAATAACATGCGCTTCTATGGCGCCTGTATCATACATCAGTCTACCTACAAGGGTTGATTTACCATGATCGATATGACCGATGACTGCCAAATTCATGTGTGGTTTCTCTGCCATCTTTAATCCTCCATATTATTAATTCAAATTTATGCGAATTTCTGTCTCATTATATCTTTTACTGTTTTTAAACTTTGTGTCGTAATTCACCTGATGCAAAACCCCTTTCAACACCAATTTACAGACCCACAAAGTCACTGGATTTAGGCATTTCAGCTTTCAATCCTTTCCGTTGCCGTATCTTTGTTACTATCTCCTTAAGTAAACTCATTGGAAGCGGTTCAAATCCTCCAAATTCCGTACTCCAGGAGGCCCGGCCTTCAGTTGCAGAACGGATGTCACCGGCAAAACCGAATAATTCAGCCACAGGAGCCCTGCTTTCAATAATAGTCATGTCCCCTTCCTGGATCATGTTACTGATAACACCTCTACGTCCCTGTATTTCTGAAGTAGCACCACCCATATTATTCTGGGGTGTCTGTATGAACACCTGCTGGTATGGCTCAAGGAGCGTATCATCAGCTGATAACATGGCTGCCTGTATAGCTGAGCGCACTGCTGGTATCACCTGTGCGGGACCTCTGTGCACTGCATCTTCATGGAGTTTTGCATCTACGAGCTTGACCATGATAGCCTGGCATGGCTCCCTGCTGAGTGGACCGCCTACCATGACCTCTTCAAAACCATCAATTACCAATTCCATGGTCTCGTTCAGGTACTGGATACCTTTGGTCATATCTATCAATATATTGGATTCGTAAATTGCTGCAAGACCTTTTGCTTCAACTTTACTAAGTCCGATTTCCATGAACTTCTCACGCCGTTCCAGTTCAGGCATGCGCATGGATACCTCTCCAGACTTAATAAGGTCCACAATCTCCGTGGATAAGGGTTCAACCTCAATATAGAACCGATTATGCCGATTTGGACTCTTACCTTCTACCGGACCAGCATGTTTAGTTACAGTTTCCCTGTACACCACAATTGGGGGACTGGTGGTGATTTCCACGCCTTTATTCCTCTCTATCCTGTGTCCAATGACCTCAAGATGAAGTTCGCCCATACCTGACATCAAGTGTTCGCCGGTCTCTTCATTAATAGTGACCTTCAGGGTATTATCCTCCTTAGCCACCTGTCTCAGCACTTCCACCAGTTTTGGCAGGTCCTTCATATGCTTGGCTTCAACTGCCACAGTAACCACTGGCTCACTGGCGTGTTTAATGGACTCGAACGGAAGCATATCAGACTTGCTTGAAACAGTTGCACCCACATAGGCATCCTTCAAACCAGTAACTGCTGCAATGTTGCCGCCGGGTATCATCTCAACTTCGAGTCGTTCGGGACCCATGAATATACCTACCTGCTGCAACCTGTTGATCTTGGAAGAACCTGATACGTTCAGTTCCATACCTCTTTTCAGGGTACCGCTGAACAGTCTGCCTGTTGCGACCTCGCCTGCGTGGGGGTCCATTGAAATGTTAGTGACCATCAATGCCACATCACCATCCTTGTTGGCAGTCAGCATATCTTTCCCTTCCCGGGATTCCTTATCACCGTGCCATATCACATTCACCCTGTCCTTCTGGGCAACCAGTGGATTGGGAAGGAACCTGATTATTGTATCATTCAACACTTCATGGAGCGGGCATCTCTCTGCCAGTTCCTTCTGGTTCTCTTCTTTACAATAATTAAATACATCATTGAACGTAACACCAGACTTTTTCATGAACGGTACGCTGATGGCCCAGTTATACAGGGCTGAACCGAACACCACAGTACCCTCTGCCGCATCCATGCGCCATCCTGCTTTGTATTTCTCCTCGTTCATGCCCTTAACAAGCTTGTTCACATGGTCAATGACCTTACCCAGCCGAATCTGCATTTCCTGGGCGTCTACCTGCAGTTCGTTGATGAGCCTGTCAACCTTGTTGACAAACAGCACAGGCTTTACATGTTCCTTTAATGCCTGGCGCAGCACTGTCTCGGTCTGGGGCATGGTGCCTTCCACTGCATCCACTACAACCACAGCACCGTCCACGGCCCTCATGGCCCTGGTCACGTCACCGCCGAAGTCTACGTGACCCGGCGTATCAATGAGATTGATCAGATATTCGTCGTCTTCGAATTCGTGTACCATGGAAACACAAGCAGAGTCAATGGTGATACCCCTCTCCTGTTCTTCTTCATCTGAATCCGTGAACAACTGTTTGCCTGCCAGTTCCTTTGATATCATACCTGCGCCGGCCAGGATATTATCTGTAAGTGTTGTTTTACCGTGGTCGATATGCGCCACGATACCGATATTCCGGATATGTTCCGGATCATTCATGAGCACTGTCACGCGCTCGACCATCTTTTTCCTTCGTCCCATCTCAATTTCCTCTGAAAAGTTTTAACATCTGGATAAATAAAAAAAATTCACATACTTTCAATATGATTTTCCTAAAAAACAATTGCGGCACACCAAAGGTATGCCGCTGTACAATATTTACCGTGCAGCCTTCGCAACTCGTTCCTTTCCTTCCTTCTTATTGATGGAATAGGACCTTACATCGTAACTCGCTGCTGCGATGATTTCGTTTGCCAGTGTCTCTCCAATTGGACGCCGGCTCTTAAAAGCTGATTTTTGTGCACCATTAGCGATAAGCTTCAATGCAATATCCACCCTACGCTGTGGAGCACTGTCCACTGCCTTGGGTACTGCAATACCGCCATATTTCAACCTTACCGTCTCCTCCCTGGGTCCGGCATTGATAATAGCATTGACCAGCACCTGCAAAGGGTTCTCCTTTGTCTTCTTGTTAATAATATCAAATGCTTCATTAACAGCCTTGTAAGTGGTCATCTTCTTACCAGTATTATGTTCGGTCAGCATCATCTTATTGATGAGTCTTTCCACAATGTGCTGGTTCGACTTATTGAACTGCTGCCGGGCATGCTTTCCACCCGAATACAGGAGTAAAACCGGACTGATATTGATATATCTCTGAAGGCTGATATCTCGAACTTCTACTTCAGTTGAATCCCATTTATCAAATAATTTGTACATACATCTACCTCATTGGTTTTTCCCTACGATTGATAACCATCTGCCTGAGAGGCACATTATTCACAGCAGTTACTTTGAACCGGACACCTGGAATATCACCCATGGCACCGCCCATACGGCCGCCAATACGCTCTACGGTAACCTCATCATGTTCATCAATAAAACTGATAGCGCCATCTCCCGGACAGAACGCAGTTACCTGTCGCCCATTCTTGATTAACTGTATCCTCACACATTTCCGGATTGCTGAGTTTGGCTGTTTTGCTTCAACACCAACTTTCTCAAGTACAATTCCACGTCCCATGGGTGCCCCACCCATAGGATCTGCTTTTACATTGAGACGCAGGGCACGTCTGAAATACTTGCGGTCACTCCATCTGAAGTTTTCTCTGTCACTTTTAAGCTTACGAGCGGCGTATTTTCCATTTCCCATCTATGTTACTTCCTGTAATTTCCTGATATTGGATATATTCTAATGTATTATTGTTAAATTTATGTGGGCTACTGGATTGTAACATCATCTATATCATGATGTCGCTTAGCGAGTAACTTCACCTTCTCGATATTACGTCCATTCCGCCCTATGGCAAGACCCTTCTCTTTGATGCTTACTTCTACATAAGCTATGCGTCTGTCACCCTTATAGCCAATCTTCACACTACTGGCATTCGCAGGTTGCAGTAAATCTTTAATGAACTTTTCAGGTTCATCGCTGTATTCCACCACTTCAACATGGCGGCCGACATTCTTTACTACACGGTTGATATGTTCACCGTTCTTACCGATTGCTATACCCATATCACCTGACTTTACCACAAATATGACCCTGTTGTTATCATCGTCAACAAGACAATCCATGGCAGTAGCACCTGTTACATTCTCAAATAAGGCTATGTACCGTATTCCATCAGTGTTTATTTTGACTTCGCTCAAAGAAAACCCCTTATGCTTTCAATACTGACATTATATCAGATTCGCCCGGGTCTATCACAGCCATAGCTGCAATAGCATAAGGCTTACTGAGTGTGGTTCCCAGTTCTACTCCAATACCCGGAAAGTCAATGATTGGAACTTTTCCAGTTACCATATTCCTCACATCCTCAGGACAGTTTGATGCAAGTACCACGGCCTTTGCCTGGTTACTTTCAACCGCCTTTTGGGTCCGTTTGGAACCGACAATCACATTTCCGGTCTGGATAGCACTTCTGAGTACTTTGTTAAGGTCTACATCCATAAATATCATCTCGTTTGAATTTTTCCTTCCTACAAGGTTTCATGGTTTAAGTCTTTTTTGCCGCCATGAGTTTGATGTGCCCGGTACCCAGTTTAATGGGTTGTCCCACGATGACGTTCTCGGTAACACCTCTGAGTTCATCCACATCTCCCCTCAAACCTGCATCTAGCAGATGGTTTACCGTCACCTCAAACGCAGCACGGGCAAACACACTTGCCTTTTCGCCTGAAATACCATGCCGTCCGATGGCTTTCACTTCACCATCAACAGTCATAATATCTGACACCAGCATGATGTGTCTAACATCAACAGTCAGACCCTGTTCACGCAAGGTATCTGTGGCCTCCTTGATAATGCTGTTACGGGCCGCTTCAATGCCAAATACCTCATATATCTCATTGATGTTGTTGGTACTGGTACGTGAAGTATCCACACCTTCAAATACAAGTGTCTGCTTCAATGCAGAACCTTCAGTGTACAGCACATACTCACCAATGATATCATCCTTACTGATAACCACACGGTTGATGGCCTTGACACCTTTGATTATCACACCTTCCACGTTCTTACTCAACTGCAAAAGTTCCCGGTATGATTCATTTTCCGGCCGGATGATAAGAATATTGTCCTCTATTAAAACGGTCACGCCCAGTTCATCTTCCAGTTTTTCTGCGACTTTCTCAGCCGTGAGACCGCGCTGGACAATGGCCTTTTCATTGAGCTCGATTTCCAGTTTCATATCAGTGAGGTCAGTGGATAAACTACCCACATGACTGATATGCGTGGCTTCAATATCCCATGCAAGTTTACGGGCAAGGTCCCGGTCATCAGCATACTCTTCAGTCAGGTAAATGGTCATCATGGGTGTTGAAGGATTCTTCCTGGCATCCACGATCTCAATGAGTCTGGGCAGACCAAGTGTAACATTAATCTCAGCCACACCAGCATAGTGGAAAGTTCGCATGGTCATCTGTGTACCCGGCTCCCCTATACTCTGGGCTGATACCACACCTGCTGCTTCACAAGGCTCGATACGTGCATACTCATAGCTTTCGAGTGCATGTTCAACAATATCCTCAAGCTGCTTTTTGGTTACCTTCACCTTTTGCAGGTCACTCCTAAGTGCATCTACCAGGTTCTTGGGCAGGGGTAGGTTTTCAGTCATTTCATCAATGGTCTTCTGGCTAACTGCCATTTATTCCACCTCCTTCCCAATAACATCCTCGATTATCCTGCGCATGGTCTGTGGTTTACTGTAATCGCTTTTCATTGGGTCCACACCGTCCTCGCCGTATTTGATTTGAACAATCATGCCTCTGGTATCTCTTACCGTACCATCATACTGAACTTCCAGGTCCTGCAGAGCATTGACAAGTCTGCGCTGGAGATAACCGCTCTGTGACGTCCTGACAGCCGTATCCACCAGACCTTCCCTGCCACCAATAGCATGGAAGAAATATTCAGTGGGAGAAAGACCTTTTTTATAACTGCTCTTCACGAATCCATGAGCCGCTGCGCCCAGGTCCCCATGATTAAAATTCGAAAGTGTCCTGCCTTCATAGCCCCGGCGTATGCGCTCGCCTCTCACTGCCTGCTGGCCCACACACCCTGCCATCTGTGTCAGGTTCAGCATAGAACCCCTGGCTCCGGACACCGCCATGATAACAGCAGTATTATCCAGACCAAGGTAATCACCAGCAATCTCACCAGTAGCGTCCCTTGCCTTACCCAGTTCCTGCATAATCCTCAATTCCAGTGTCTCGGCCACGGTCCTGCCGGGCAAGGGTTCCAGATTGCCTTCATTATATACAATGATGAAATCCATCACCTTCGCTTCAGCTTCTTCCAGTAGTTCAGATATCTGTGCACTGGCCTCGTCAGGTATGTCCTCATCACTGATACCGAAACTGAAACCGAAATGCATGATACTTCTAATGGCAAGTCTGGTCATATCATCAATGAACTGGAGAGCAACAGCCGGGCTGTAATCCTTAACAATACGGTCAAGTATCAATCCCTTAAATGCACCCACGGCCTTTTCATCGATGGTACCGCTGAGCAGTTGACCATCCCTTATTTTCACATAAGCGTCACGGTTACAATCCTCTTTCTTGCAGGTGTCACAATTCTCACACAACAACGCTTTATAAGTCATATTCAACTTGTCAGGCAGAACCTGGCTGAAAACCTGTTTTCCGGTCCAGTAAGGCTTACCATCTTCTTCACCTGCAGGTTCTACAACCTCTGTGACACGGGACTTCCTCAGCATTTCCAGGAAATCATTCTTATCCACCCTGTTCTCGCCCTTTGTAAGTATGTACATGCCTGATATGTGGTCGTGGATACCGCCGATAATAGGACCGCCGAAACGAGGTGACAAGATGTTCTCCCGAACATGGATGAGCATCTTTGCCTCAGCCCTGGCCTCTTCAGTCTGCAACACATGCATGTTCATCTCATCACCATCAAAATCAGCGTTATATGGTGGACATACTGCCGGGTTCAACCTGAATGTTTTATGTGGCAGTACCTTGACCTCATGGCCCATGATACTCATCCTGTGCAGTGAAGGCTGCCTGTTAAAGAGTATTACATCCCCGTTCTTCAACTGCCTGTCAACCTTCCATCCAACTTCCAGTGTCTCTGCCAGTTCCTCACAGTTACTGTCAGTGACCTTTAACCTGCGATTATCATCGCGTATAACATAATTTGCACCCGGATGGTTTTCAGGACCCCTTTTAATATATTCACGCACTTCTTCGATATTACGTTTGGTCACATTGACCGGTATGCTCAGTTCCATAGCCATAGATAATGGCACACCCACCTCACTTATGCTCAGGTTGGGGTCAGGCGATATAACTGTCCTTGCACTGAAATTGACCCTTTTACCTGAAAGACTGCCCCTGAACCTGCCTTCCTTGCCTTTGAGCCTCTGGGACAGGGTCTTCAACGGTCTGCCAGAACGGTGCCTGGCCGGAGGTACTCCTGATACCGCATTGTCTATGAATGTGGTCACGTGGTACTGAAGTAGTTCCCACAGATCTTCAATAATAAGCTGAGGCGCACCCGCTTCACGGTTCTCCTGGAACCGCTGGTTAATCCTGATAATATCCACCAGTTTGTGGGTAAGGTCATCCTCACTCCTCTGGCCTGATTCCAGCGTGATACTTGGACGCATGGTCACAGGCGGCACGGGCAGCACCGTCATAATGGTCCATTCGGGTCTGGCAACATTGGGGTCCATACCCATAACCTCAATGTCATCATTCGAAATTTTCTCAAACCGGCTTCTGATATCGGACGGCATAAGTTTATGTTCACTTGTCCCGTCTTTTTCTATATAAGTTGTAGGTTTTTCCACCTTGACATCAAGTTGCGGTGCACTGCAGTACTGGCATGTCTTGGGCTTTCTTGCCTCTTTAAAGGCCTCATTGGTAATATCCTCTATAGGCTGCCCTATCTTCTTCAACATCCGTATCTGCTCAAGATATTCTTTTTTCTGGTTTGAATCCAGAAGAAGTGCTCCACAATCCCTGCATGTGGCCCTTAATATCTTTCGTATCAGTTTTGCAAACCCTACATGCACCACTGGTGCGATGAGCTCCACATGTCCGAAATGACCTGGACACTCACCTGCCCTGCCTCCGCAGGTCTTGCAACGAAGTCCGGGGTCAATGACACCCATCTTTGGGTCCATCAGACCCATTTCAATCGGGAAACCGTCATCATCATAGGTATCTGCCGTGATAACCCTCGTGACACTCATTTTCCTGTATTCTTTGGGTGAAATAAGCCCAAAGTTTATCGCTTTAATTCTTTTTGGAACTGTTGACATTATTATTACCCCCTACACTGCATCCTCAAGCTCCATTCTGGGAGCCACACCCAATGATTTTATCTCGTCCAGCAGCAACTTGAACGCATAACTCATATCAACCTTGTAAATACCAATCTCGGCACCGCAGTTGGCACAAAATGTTACGTTCCGTCTCTTATCATTAGTTGCTATCATTCCGCAGGTAGAGCACACAAGTTGTTCTACTTTATCTGACTCATCCAGCAGTCTCTCCTTTAAGGCAAGTGATGCACCGTGCCCGATGAGCACGTCACGTTCCATCTCACCGAACCGCAGACCGCCTTCCCTGGCCCGCCCTTCTGTGGGCTGCCTGGTAAGTACCTGTACAGGACCCCTGCTTCTGGCATGTATCTTGGATGCTACCATGTGGTAGAGTTTCTGGTACAGGATAGCACCGACAAACACATCTGCTTCGATGCGCTTACCAGTAATACCATCATAGAACACTTCCTTACCGGTATGGGAATAACCTGCCCGTTTCATGGCAAGTCTCAAGTCCACCTCAGATTCACCTGAGAATGGAGTCCCATTGATGCGCCTGCCTTCAAGACAGCCCACTTTTCCTCCAATCATTTCAAGGACGTGTGCAACCGTCATCCTTGACGGAATGGCATGGGGATTGATTATGAGGTCAGGTACCATACCTGATTCGTTAAATGGCATATCATCAAAAGGCATGATAAGTCCAATAACACCTTTCTGACCGTGT
>DAOWEE010000226.1 GCA_030638625.1 Methanosarcinales archaeon | reverse complement strand
ATTGCATGACTGATAACTGGTATTCAATATCATGTCGACATTCAGTGCAGTATTTTGGCTGGCTGGTAGGCGACCTGGAGAGGTTCAAGAAAAAGAGCGAAATGTCGGTCAGCCAGGAATTCCTGGACAGCCTCAATTTCTGCGGTCTGGAGGTAGAACCCTATGAATCCCAGATTTTTGCCATCAGTGGCACGCTCCTCTCCTTCCTAATGCTGCTAATCGTGGACGTATTACTTTTGCAGTTCATAGTGTTTGGCTCTAACACCATTGTATTCATGGTCATGACTGCAGTGTTTATTCCAATTTTCGTGCTGGTCTACCTGAGTGAATATCCCAAAATATATGCCCGGTTCATGAAGATACATTCACTGGGCGACATACCAGAGATACTTTCCTACATTGTCATGAGCATGAAACTTGTATCCAACATGGAGCGGGCCATCTCCTTTGCAGCCACCAACTCTGAGCGTCCCCTGGCCCGTGACCTGCGCAAGCTCATCTGGGACATGCATGTCCGGGTGTACACAGGCATGGACGATGCCATAATAGCCTTTGCAAACCAGTGGGGAAAGAACAGCGAATATTTCAAGAGGGCACTGCATCTGGTAAAGAGCAGTACCAATGAGCCTGATGAAGCACAGCGCGTTATTACACTGAACAAGAGCCTGGATATCGTGCTTGAAGGAACCAGGCACATGATGGAAGGATTCGCGGCCCGGCTTAAGACGCCTACATATATCCTGTACAGCATTTTCATACTTATCCCGCTGGCACTGGTGGCACTGCTGCCTGCCCTGACCATCGTGGGTGTGCGGATAGATGCTGTAATCCTGATACTGCTATATGACCTGATACTGCCGCTGGCAACGCTTGGTTATGCTGAATATATACTGCTCCAGCGCCCGGCCACTTTCCCTCCACCCCGGATTCCTGACACCCACCCACGCCTGGTGAACATCAAACATACCAGGCGAACGACTTCAATAATTGCTCTGGGTGCGGCCATTCTTATCGGGGCTTCCGGGTACCTCTGGCTGGCATATGGCAACCCTCTCGGACTCGTAAGTACCGGCGCGATGACCGGCTACATTCCGCCTTCGTTCCCCCTGATATGGGGTGCAACAGCGTTTATCACCATATACGCTGTCGGCGTCTATACACCATACAAAAGCATAAGGGATGACATTAAGGAAATTGAAAAACAGTTTGCTGATGCACTGTTCGTGCTGGGCCGCCGTATCAGTGACGGGCGCTCGCCTGAATGGGCCTTTATGCAGACCGCCCAGACAATGAAAGGCACGCCTATCGGTGATGCATTCCAGGACGTGGCAAACAACCTGTCACTGCTCAGGACAACATTGGTAGGTGCCATATTTGACAGCGAATACGGGGCATTCAGGAACATCTATTCGGAACGGGTACACACTACCATGCGTTTGTTCACAGAGAGTGTGTATAAAAGTCATCAGGCAGCCGGTGTAGCCATCGTGAAACTGGCAGACCATCTAAAGGAGCTGCAGGAAGTAGAGGAAAATATCAAAGGTTCACTATATGACGTAACCTCTACCATGAAGTCAACAGCAACCATATTTGCACCACTTATCGCTGGCGTCACGCTGGCCCTTTCAGAGGTCATACAGAAGATACTGCAAAATATCTCACACGAGGCCAGCAGGTTGCCGGAAGGTATGGGCGTTTCGTCCATAATGTCAGATGTGGGCGGGGGCATGGAACAGAGCATACCACCCAATGTGTTCATACTGGCTGTGGGTTTCTACATGATAGTGCTGGTCATTATTCTGGTACGGTTTGCCGGGGGCATCGAATATGGTGGGGATAAGGCACAGTTCATGTATGACCTGGGACAGATTCTACCTGTTTCCATTATGGTGTTCACCATTTCTGTTTTGGTGAGCCGAGCACTTTTTACAGCGATTGTGTGAATAAATTTCGCAAACCTTAAATATGTTATATGATGTCGATGCACTGGGATAGGAATATGAGTAAAACTAACAGATGTATTAGACGAAACGATAGTGGAATGGAACTTCCAATCAATATCGTTGTGATGCTTGTTGTTGGAATGGTGGCACTGGCTGCATTGCTGGCCATCATCCCTGAATCCAAGAAGAACCTTGTTGTGGAAATAGATTTGGTGGATGGCAATCCGGGCGTAACAGGGGATATTGCTAACGGAGTGCCAACCGATGTGACTGTTGACCTAACATTATATGACAGTGATAACAACCCTGTAAATGGGGCCAGTATAATAATGTCTGGCGGAGGGAGCTTGGGTTCTGCCAAGACCGATGCCAGTGGACAGGCGACGGTTACAGTCTCTGATGTGTTCATCCGGCTTAACCAGGATTCAATCGACCTCAAACTGGTAGCCAAAGCCAACGGCTTTTATGATTATACAGACGAGTCCGCCATACTCATAACATGATTATGCTTCGCGACGAGTCTGCAACCACGGGCATGCCCATTCGCATTGTGGTATTGACCATTATCGGCATGGCCGGACTGGCTGCAATGATTATGTTCATTGGCGATTTGGAGTTAATTCCAAGGAGCATGCACGCCGATATTGTAGGAATTGATAACAGCACAACGAGCAGTGTGATACATACGAACAGCGGGGTCAGGCAAATAATGGTCCAGATCACTGATGTGGACGGTAGGGCAGTGGAAGGTGCTACCGTAATAATCTACGGGCTTCAAACTGCGACGAACGGATTAACAGATTCCAACGGGCGCGCTGTGCTCAGCCTGGATACGTATGCTATTAGCGTAAGTGGCGAAGGATACCTGAGATTAATTGCTAAGTCACAGGGTTTTATGGATGCAAAGAACAACTTTGCCCTGAAAGTGGTATCAGATTAGCGGTTAAGTATGTATTTATGCAGTATCTGGCTGTCGGTTTGTCATGACGAACTTTATCAGGACAGCCAATGCGAACAACACTGCCAGCCCTGTGGGGTAGTAAGTAGACCTGATAATATCCCACTGGTCAGCCCATACCAGGTAACCCGTGGTAATAAGTGCAACTGATGCTACTATGCCTGAAAGTTCTACAGGTACTTTGATGCTGCCAATTGTTATCTTGTTCATATTTTCCTGGCGCTGCAGCCTGAGCTTTACTTCTTCAAGTTCATTGCCAAGAGCCGTGACT
>DAOWEE010000125.1 GCA_030638625.1 Methanosarcinales archaeon | reverse complement strand
TACCTTCATGCGGTCGTATCCTGCGACACCGTCATATTGTGCTAAAATCTCGTATTCATACACTGTCACATTAGTGTACAGGCCGGCAACATCGTCCAGCACCGGGGATGTCCGTGCACATTTGGAGCAGCCATCCTCGTAAAAATACTCAATCTCGACTAATTCAGGCTGCCCGGCTGAAGGAGCTATGAATAAAAATAGAAATAATACTGTAATGATAACAGCCAGACTACTAATGGCATACTGTTGACGCACAGGTCTGTTTTTCATACTGGCTCTCCATCACCTGTCCGGTTGTCAGGTTCATTAATTCACCTGTTTCAGTGGAAACATGCCCTTCAATCACAAACAGGTCCTTTACAGTACTGCAAGCACAGGTCCGCTCCAACATCTCTACCTTCCAGTAAGGCTGGTCTTCCTGTATCAGGCTGCCGTTTAAGGCATATAACGAATCCTGCACAAATGTAGTTTTCACGACTCGCCATTCGGGCACCGTGAAATGTTCAGATAGGTATTGTTGGGCATCAGGGTCCTGTGCCACAATTTCCACTGCCTGCCGGCCATCGACTTTCAAGTATAACCCGCCGCTTGCAACCGGCTGGCCTGAAAACATCACAAAAACTGTAACTGCGGCTATGATACACACCAGCAAAAGTATGGCCAATATAGCCAGTATCCCGGATTCGCCTTTACGGTTCATAGTTCAAAATCCCTGTAATAATTGTTAAACCTTTGCCGCACCTGTTCCCATGTGGGAAGATTTGTCTGGCATCCAACTTTCTCAACCACAAAAGATGCTGTCGTTGACCCCACACGTCCACATACTTCCAGCGGATACCCCCTGACATATGCTAACAAAAAGCCTGCACGGTGTGCATCACCGGCTCCAGTGGGATCAGATGCATCAACCTCTATGGCAGGAATGAATATCCGCTCACCATCCGTATGTATCTCGCTGCCATCCTTATCCAGTGTGACCACAACCACGCCTATTTCCTCTTCCAGTTCTTCCCGGCTGCAGCCCGTTATCTGGCTCAGCCGCTCAATCTCATGTCGGTTAGTGAACAGGATATCAGTATGCGACAGTATGGTCTCCAGGCATTCCTTTGAATAAACCACCAAATCCTGCCCAGGGTCAAATGATACAAAATCCGCACGCTGGGCTGCCCGGCTGTTGAACACGGGGTCGGCAGTGGCAAGATGCACAAAATCAAGGTGGGGAGGTTCCAGTTCAGGGAAATGCTTTGACGCGCCCCAGTAAAAATAGGTTATCTGGTTGTGGTCCTCATCAGTATAAATGAATGCTGATGCAGTCTTATCATGCTCCATCCTGAACATAAGACTGGTATCCACGCCCAGGTTTTCCATATGCTGGCAGTACTCAGAACCCTTAAAATCGCCACCAACAGGAGAGATTAACTGACTGCTGCCACCCAGCCGGGCTATACCGGCAGCGATGTTAGCGGCACCGCCCCCGTAATATATCTGGTAATCATTTATTGGAGCAGATGAATTGGGTTGCGGGAAACCTGTGACTTCAAATAGGTGGTCCAGTGCTGTGTGGCCCACCACTGAAATTGTTTTATCCAAGAATTATACCCCGAAAATTAGCAAATCAGCATTATTATTTTGATTACTCTTCTATATATTCCAGTTCAGTCACTTCTACCACATTGAGAGGAATATTCTTCAATGCCTTTCCTATGACTGATTTCGCTATTCTGGCAGCATGTTCTTCATTCTCTGCATCAAACACCTTCATTTCCAGTGCAAGACCTACCAGTGCGGTATTAGCAGCCATGAATACACTGTCAAAAGGTTCACTGCAGGCAGGACATTGTGTGCTGCCCACATCAATCTCAACAAATTCCAACTGGGGATTTAACCGTTTTCCTGCCTCAGCTACAGCCACACCCATAGCATCATCAACAGTACCAATATCCTTTACCAACCAGGCCGCTTCAAGAACTACTTTATAATTATTCAACATCCAACATCAATCCTCACATTCATTTCATACTTTTCAATTTACATTTTCCAATCGCTTTTTGCCATTGAATTATATGGCAAATAATCTTTCTTCACTTACTTTAAAAACTCCCAATCTCACTCCTGCATCCAGCCACGCATGACCATAACTGAAACAAACCAGGGCATTTACCAGGTCTTCCTTTTCCACAAAATGAACGCCGTCATTGAAATATGACCGCGCCATATTGAGATAATCATCAGCCACACCAGCCATATATGACTTCTCGCCAACTGAGATCTTCACGTCTTCCAGGGCACCATCAAGCATGACCCTGTATCGGTTGGTCTTCTCATCAAGACTGGCAGGTTGGGGCTGCATCAGTACAGTTTTGTCGGGACGTTACGTAAATGTTGTTATAAACCCCCAGAATCGAAGAGGATATTTCAACTCCTCTCTTCCAGGTCCTTTTTAAACCATTCTT
>DAOWEE010000131.1 GCA_030638625.1 Methanosarcinales archaeon | reverse complement strand
AGCACCTCATCCACCTTTGTGGGCCCCACGCCCAGATTGGCACAGGCAGAGCCTGCAATACATGAGGATGAAGTCACGAATTTCTGGGTGCCGTGTATCACGTCAAGGAATGCACCCTGGGCGCCCTCTGCCAGCACGTTCTTACCCGCATCAAGGGCAGTGTTAACTTCATGGGATACATCAGCGATATAGGGTGCGAACCTGCGCCCCAGTTCGATATATTGCAATATCCAGGTTTCATCTTCCATGATGCCGGGGTCGCCGCCCATACTATCTATCTGGGCCGCTTTAATTGGTCTGAGTTCTTCCAGCCGCTTGCGCAGCTGGGCCTCGTCAGCCAGGTCTGCCATCTGCACCTCATCCCTGGCCACCTTGTCGATATAGGCATACCCGATTCCCCGCTTTGTGGTACCTATCTTCTCGGTACGGGCTGATTCCCTCAAACCGTCCAGTTCCACATGGTATGGCATGATGATGCTGGTCTTGGCATCAATACCCATTTTCTTCTCGTCCACCAAAGTGCCGTCCTCTTTCAGGGTATCAAGTTCCTTTGCCAGGGTCTGGGGGTTCATCACAGTACCGGGGCCGATGAGCAATCTGGCATCGAACAATACACCAGATGGAGTGAGGTGTAACTTGTATTTCTTACCGTTCACTACCACGGTATGACCAGCATTATCGCCGCCCTGGAAGCGCACGATGAGGTCATATTGTCCTGCCATGAGGTCAACTATCTTGCCTTTGCCTTCATCCCCGAATTGGGAACCTGTAATTATGGTGAACATAATGCCACGTAGAATGAGATTATTGGATAATAAGATTTTGATTTTTCAGGAGGGAATTGCATAAATCTTTATATGCGAAGATATATTAAAAACATTTTAGGAGGATGGAATGACTTCGACTTATCTTATGACTGTGATTATGCTGCCGCTTCTTGCATTGATGACAGTAGCCGGGTTTCGATTTCTTATACCGGGAGATATTAATAAACAGTACGGTCGTATTTCCATGCGCAGGTTCCTGATTGGATTCGGGCCATTTTTCGTTTGTGCATTCTTAGTCTATATGCTTGTGCAGTCCCAGTCATCTATTGTCAATGCTCTGGGTATCAGGGTGAATGAGGATTATACTGGATATCTTATGATGATAGAGGGCGACTTCGTAAGCCATTTCCAGAGTTTTACAACGCCACTGCTTACTTATTTCAATGGCTTTGTCTATCTCATGATATTCTCTTTCCTGATGCTTTTCACATTCATTATCCTGATATACACACGCAACCTTCATGCGCTTGAAGAGTTCACCATAGCCTTCATCATCATTTACCTGACTGCTTTTCCATTCTACATCTTTGTACCGGTGACTGTAACAGGCCATGCACTACCTAATGTTTCACCTATCCTTTACGAACTGAGCCCCATCATTGACCAGGGTGTCAGGGTAGTGGACCCATTCCTTGACAATGATTTTCCCAGCCTGCATGCCGCCCTATCTATTATGGCACTGATGGTTGTGGTGCTGCGAACCAACCTTGAGCGGTACAAGGTGTTTTCGGCAATTTCAACTTTTGCCATCCTGTTCTCAACGCTTTACCTCGGCATCCACTGGATTACTGACCTGGTTGCGGGAGCATTGCTGGCTATGGTCAGTTATTATATTGCTACCAGATACAGGGAGTATATCTTCGGTATGGCACACAGGATACTTGTGTCACTGGAAAAGCGGTTAAAAATAATGGATTTTATCTTCTGCGCTAAGTGTTCAAAAGAGATTGCGGTAATTCCACATAGCGGTTTTGTGGAGTGTCCCGGGTGCGGGGAAAGAATGGAGTACCATCCGCTGACCTATTCATGAGGATGATTTCATGTCTTATATCACAACGTCAGAAGAAGCAGTCGAAGAAGACAGTATTTCCAACTAACGCTTACGCATCAAATCCATAATCCCAGCTTTAGCCTTCATCATAGGCTCAGGCTGGAAGCCACCCATCTCCAGACCAGGACCACCGAACATCTCATTATTCAGCCTGTCAGTAATTTCCTTAAAAATTCTCTTATAGGCAGCACAGTGGGGGTCTACATCCTTAACTTCACCATCATACGGTGCAGTGGCATTGTAAGGACATCCTCCCCGGCAAAAATTAACATAATTACAATCCCCGCATTTCTTATCCACAAGTTCCTTAAACTCCTGCATAAGTTTCCATGCATCAGACTGCATAAGGTCTTCCATGCCGGGACGCTCAGAAACATTGCCCATAACATAATCCGGCATACCTACATAGCGATAGCAGGGATATATACTCCCATCAGGTCCTACCGCAAAAGTATCACCCATACAATCCACAAAAGTGCAAACATTGCCCCGGCCCGTGAACACACACCTGCACAGGTCGTTAATATTCATAACTTCAATATCATCCAAATGTTCCAGATATTTATCCAGCAGGAAAACTAACAATTCCCCATACTCTTCAGGTTCAAGTGCCAGCTCTTCAGGGTCATGACTGCGCAGGGATGGCAGTGCAGGATGTAATTTAAGAGTTAAACCATTCTCAAGGAAGAAATTGAAAATATCCTCCCTGGACTTCACAGAATTAGAAGTAAAAGTGCAGATAAAACTCACCTTAAGACCATTTTCCGTGGCAATTTCATAGCCCCGCATAGTCTTATCATAATATCCTTCCCCGCGCTGAGAATCATTAAGCTCCTTTGGTCCATCCATACTGGAACCAATTGGAATATCGTACTCAGCCAGTATTTGAGCAAGTTCAGGCGTCATTTTCCAGAGATTAGTCTGCAATGCAAACGCAATTTTCTGTTCACTCAACCCCTCAGCAATTAATGGTAAAGCTTTCCTGAAAAAATCCGCGCCCGCTAATAGCGGCTCTCCGCCGTGGAAAGTAAAAGTAACCGGCTCGTCCCTGAAATCCTTGAGCCATTTAACCACTTCTTCGATAGTTTCAACACTCATTACCGGAGAGTCTTCCTCAGAACTCCAGCAATAAGAACAATTAGCAGGACAACCTAACGTAGGGATCAGCATCACGTGAAAGGGCATATGATATCTCCTTTTTTTAATTCTTCAAAGTAGTAATGGTTTTAATAGTTTTTCCTTTAATATATATATAGAACTAGACTATCCGATGATTATTTTGCGCGTTGAGATTCAAAAAAGTAGTTCTACACCAATATGAACACGGATTAACTGGATACATAGAAATGCAATAGCTAAAGAAACTAAATGTTCCTTCATTTAATAAAAGGGATTACAGACTCAAGTTTGACATGTTCCCGCACCAATGATATGGCTTCAACCTCAGGCGTTACACCTTCCGTCTCCATCGTGTGACAATGAGGGATAATTCCCAGCACCGGAATGCCAGTAAGTTTTGACAGTACCTGTGGATTTGTCTGTTCCGCAATTCCGCCTTTATAATTATTAATTATCACTCCAACCACAGATATCCCGCACTTTCTGGCGTATTCTATGGTCAGGAATGTATGGTTTATTGTTCCAAGACCAGCCCGTGCCACGATTATGGCAGGAATACCCAGATACAGTATCAGGTCAGCAATAAGGAATTTATCCTTTAACGGCACAGCAATTCCTCCTGCCCCCTCCACGACTACCAGATCATGTCGCTTTTCAAGTTCCATGTAAGCGTTTCTTATTTGTTCCAGGTCTAATTGCTTCCCTTCTAATTCTGCTGCAACACTGGGAGCCAGCGCTTCCCGTAACAGCACAGGACAGATCAATTCCATCTCATCAGAAGAACCAACAGCCTTGATCATCACCTCTGCATCCTGCGAATAAAGCGTACCGTTCTTCATTTCTGCCCCGCTTTGTACCGGCTTCATAACTCCGACGTTGTATCCCTTATCCATCAAAGAGCCAGCAAGTCCTGCCGCCACTACTGTTTTTCCAATATCGGTATCAGTTCCTGTGATAAATATACCGGTCATATGATCACATGCCCAATTTTTCCTTCACTCCGCGAATGGCATCAAGAGCGTCCAGAATATCCATCTTGCTGTGGGTAGCCATAAGAGAAGTCCTGATGCGCCCCTGACCTTTGGGGACCGTTGGTGGCCGTATCCCAAGTGCCAACACACCTGCACGCTCAAGTTCAGCAGCTACATCAAGAGTCCTTCCTGTTTCCCCGGTCATCAGAGGTATGATCTGGGTCTGGCTGTCAATAGAAAAGCCCATGTCTTTGAGCCCTTTATTGTATAAGGAAACGTTCTGCCACAATTTTGCAGCAGGATCGTCTTTCACTATTACATCCAGAGCAGCTTTTGCCCCGGCCACTGCCGATGGTGGAAGTGCGGTTGTATAAATGAAAGATCGTGCCCTGTTGCGCAGAAAATCGATCAGTTCCTGGCTGCCAGCCACGTATCCGCCCATACTTGCAAGGGCTTTGCTAAGGGTTCCCATGTTAATATCAACATTTACATTACAATGATCCGCGGTCCCACGGCGGTGTTTACCAAGCACACCAGTTGCATGGGCATCATCGACCATGACCATCGCATCATGTTTTTCAGCCACCTCCTTGATCCCGGGAAGGGGGGCAATGTCCCCATCCATACTGAATACGCCATCTGTCACTATTAGTTTCTTATTGTGCGTTGATCTGCCCAATATTTTGTCTATACATGTGATATCCCTGTGTGGGTACACATTAACTTCAGCACGGCTCAGCCGGCAACCATCAATAATGCTGGCATGGTTCAACTCATCGCTGAGGATCAGGTCACCTTTATCCATAAGAGCGGAGATCACCCCCAGGTTCGTCATGTAACCTGTACTGAACACCATTGCAGCTTCTGTATTTTTGAACCGGGCAATTTTTTCCTCCAGACTGTCGGTCAGGTCAGTGTTCCCGCTAGTAAACCGTGCTGCTCCGGCGCCTGTGCCGTATTTCTCAACCGCATCTATGGCTGCATTTTTCACTTTCGGATGCGTGGTCAGGCCAAGATAATCATTTGACGATAAATGTATGAGCTCCCTGCCGTCCATAGTTATCCTTGGTGCCTGGGCGCTCCGGATGGTTCTAAGTTCACGATATAATCCCTTGTTCCTGATATCTGCCAGTGCGTCTTCCAGCCAGGACATCTTCATTGTACGAATCGTGGTAAGATCTCTCCTGACCCGAACAAACCATATATGCCACGTTCATGGAACTCCATTCCAGCCTTCATCCATCCAAGGGCAGGCCCCACAACATTGGCACCCATTGTCGTTTCATCACCGAGTATGAACTTGTGGCTTGAAATTTCCCCGTCAAATGTCCTGCCTGTCAGGGTCATGGTAGTGCTCACAGGCTTTTTTGGATTCCTTGTATCAACAACGCCGCCCACCTTCACTTTATCGCGCGATACTACTTCGGCCCTCTCGAGCAGAACATCATCAGCGTGTTCCATATTCTGCAATTCGATAATTCCGTTCCTCTGGTCAAGTTCTTCTTTGATCTGTGCACATGTCATTTTCGATACTTT
>DAOWEE010000285.1 GCA_030638625.1 Methanosarcinales archaeon | reverse complement strand
TCCTGGCGGGGTGTGGAAACTTCACTCTGGCCCGGACGCCTGCGGTCCAGTTCATGCTGGATGTCGGCCTCTGATAGTTCCAGTCCGGGGGGACAGCCGTCAATTACCACGCCTACGGCTGGACCGTGGCTTTCGCCCCAGGTTGTGATTGAGAATGCTTTTCCGAAGGTGTTGCCCATCATGGTATTCAGATATGTGGTTTATATATATAAACGTAGATGAACCGATATTTTGATAATTAATCGGTACAGGTTCTTTTTATAGTAAAATAGGTAATATATTGACATATACCCTTTAGAGGAGTAATAATACAGATGAGAAACATGATTGGAAAAATTGATGATGATATCAATGAAACTATCGAAATACTGAAAGGTTTCGATAGCATCCACAGTATTATTCTCTTTGGCTCAAGGGCAAGAGGTGTTCAGGGAAGGGACATCGACCTTTGCATTATTCCTTCAAAAGAATTGGACCTGCGGGAACAGTTATCCATAGATTCTAGTGTACCCGATAATGTTGATGTCTCGGTATTTTTTGATTTACCAATACATATCAGAAAAAGGATATTTGAGGAAGGTCAAGTGATGCATACAAAAGACATGTACCACATTTTAACGCTCTTAAAGGAAACTGATTTTGAATACAGCAGTTTCAAAAGACACAGGGAATATTACAACAGTGTGATGCAGCAACGCATGAGGAGAAGGGTTGCCAAAAGGTGATGTTGCTTTGGATATTGAACGAATAAAAGACAAATTGAGTGAACTTCAAAGTTACCTGATTGAACTTGAAGAAGACCTTCCGGATATTGTGGATGATTATCTTAAACAACGAATGACCAAGAGGGCATGTGAGAGAACCTTTCAGCTTGCATGTGAAGATGTGCTGGACATTTGCAACCTGATAATTTCTGAAAAAGGTCTTACGCTTCCCAAAGATAACCGGGACGCGATAGGCAAACTCACCGAGAACAAGATTATCCCTGAAAAACTGTCGTCAAGGTTGCAGGATATGGTCAGCTTCAGGAATCTCCTTGTACACAGATATGGTAAAGTGGATGATAACAGGGTATATGTGCATCTGAAAGAAGAAACTGATGACCTGTACAAGTTTATTGAAGTGATTGAAGACTTAATTGAATCCTGAGTTGAGGTTATTATTAATCCTCAACATCCACCAATCTCAAGAATATCTCCTCAAGGTCAGATTCCTCAACCGACACATCAGTAATGCTCCCCCCATCATCAACAATCTCCCTGACCGCCCGGTTCATCTCATCCATATCCATGATATTCAGTATCTGGGTGGCCCCACCGGATTCATAAGTAATACTGTACGTTATTGTCCCGTACTGCTCCTTTAATTCTGGTATGGTACCATATGCAGCCACGTTACCCCCCTTCATGATGAGCACCCTGTCACAAATATTCTCCACCTGCGCCAGGTTATGCCCGCTGAAAATGATGGTCTTGCCCCTGTCTTTCATGGTCCTGATAAAGCCAATGATATAATGAGCGGTCTGGGGGTCAAGCCCTGAAGCAGGCTCATCATAAATCAATATCTGTGGGTCATTTACCAAACTGCGGGCAATTGCCACTTTGCGCTTCATGCCTTTGGAGAACGTGCCCAGCCGCTTGTTACTTTCCTCAAGGTTGAGCTGTTTGAGCAACGTGTCGATGCGGCGGTCAGCTTCATCCCTTTTGATATCGTGGATGTCTGCAAAGAACCTGAGATAATCCCTGGTCTTCATGTTCTCATACAAAGGTGAATCTTCTGGAAGGTATCCGATGACTTTCTTGATGGAGGTATTGTCAATGCTCACAGCTTGCCCGTTAATCAACGTCTTCCCCCGAGTCGGCGGGATAAGACCGCTTATCATCTTCAGGGTGGTGGTCTTGCCAGCGCCGTTGGGTCCGATAATCCCAAGGACTTCGCCCCTGCACACATGAAACTCTATGCCGTCCACTGCATTCTGGTCATTATAGGTCTTAACAAGTCCCTGCGCCGCAATCACTACGTTATTTTCCATTCATCATCCTCAGATAAAAACTATACTGTTGTAGGTAATAATAACATCTATGCAAAAGATACTGTCAGTGGCCCGGCTGGAGATAGTAAAATCCAGGTCGGTCATGGACCGGCGTGTATTCGTATTCATGCTCATGTCCACGCTGATAATGGTACTGGCAGCTCCTACCATGGACGTCTCCTCATTCTCCATGACAAAGGATCTATACATCATCAGTGCAGACGGCCCGCCGCTGGACATTGTACTTGCATCTGATAACAGGTTCAGGCTGGAGGACAGCGAGCAGGCCGACCTTACTATTTCAAGTTCCCGCATACAGGGGATCCGTACCCAGCGGTCAATGGCAGCCCTGTCAGCACTGGATGAGACTGTGAAACAATATCGCAACAACATGCTTAAGAACCAGTACCCTGAGGATGACCCGGGATATTATTCGGCATTCCCGGTCTGGGTGGATATCACGTATCTTGACACATCATTGACCATACTTAGTGAACCGCTGCTGATTGCACCCACGCCCGGTTCCATACCCACCTCTGCACCTTCACCTACTCCAGTATCAGGGGCAGATAATGTATCCACAATCCCAACCCCTGCCCTTACACCTCAACCCACTTCCGTACCGCCTGAAAACATATCTGGCACCCCGCCCAGTGACATAACCCCCCCGTTCCCTTTGACTTCAGTACTGGTGTCTTTCATGTTCGTGGCACCCATGTTCTTTATCTCCCAACTCTACTCGTCCAGCATCATGGATGAGCGAATTAGCCGGAAAGGCATTATGCTCCTGGCATCCCCAATCAGGGGATATGAGATCGTGGCAGGAAAAACACTGCCCTATTTTGCAGTCCTGCTGTTATTCAGCATAGTTTCAGCCCTAGTCCTGGGTGGAGATGCACTGGTTGTGCTGGTTATGATACCTGTGATACTGATATTCTTGTCCACTGCTTTTTTATCAAGTATCCTGGCCCGTAATTTCAGGGAACTTACCATGATGCTGGTTTTCTTTTCAGTGGTGCTGGGAAGTTTCCTTTTCATCCCAACGGCTTTTGTAAACATACATGAATACAGCACCATTTCACCCCTTACCCTGGTGGTCAACCTGCTGGAAGGAGATGCGGTGACACTTGACAACCTGGCCTTTGCCTCTGTGCCCCTGCTGTTCGCTTCATTGCTGATATACCTGCTCGGCACCATGCTGATGAATGAGGAGGGGCTGCTGGTAAAAGTGGATGCATTTGAGAAGGTCCTGGATTCGGTTGGACGGCTGTTATATTACCTTGGCCACTGGCAGGTGGGGGTATTGGTCATTGGTATGCTGGTGGTACCCTTCGTGTTCCTGAGCCAGTTGTTCCTGCTGGTCATATTCTTCAATATGATGAATGTCTCACCCATACTTGTTATCGGGATAAGCATGGCAGTTTCGGTGATGGTAGAGGAATGGGCCAAGGTGCTGGCACCTTTGGTGCTGATAAAGAAGGGGTGCAAGTATTCTTTATCACTGGGTATGCTGTCAGGGTTAGGATATTTCCTGGGTGAGAAGGGATTACTGCTGCTGGCCCTTTCATCGGTAGTGGAAGGAGGATTGGGTGAGTTGCTGTTCGTGGGTACGGGTTACCTGCTGGTTGTACCCCTACTCATCCATGTTACTGGCGCAATGGTCTCATCAAAGAGTATTGCATACGGCATTTCTGCAAAATGGGCAGTGGTTGCGGCTTCAGTAATACATTTTATCATGAACCTCATTATACTCTGGTGGGGTGGTTTGCTTGGGTAGGGGCATGAGAGTTGTGGCGAAACGGGAGGGACGCATGCTGCTTACTGAGAAGACGCTGGTGATTGCAGTGTTGATACAGTTGTTCGTGGCTTCCTTTTCTGCATTCATGTCTGTAGGTTTTGCGGTCATGTTCTCACCTGAGGCCATCAGTCCTCACGTTTCAGGATATCTGAAGGTTGGTGTGGTGGGGATGGGGAGTGAAACATCAGAAGACCTTATTGACCTGATGGGGGACCATATCAGGGTAAAACGGTATGACACTTTGTGGGATGCCCAGACTGCTCTTAAGGATGGCGGGGTGGACGGGGTGATGAATATCCTTGATGCACCTGATGACCCTGAAAGACCGATAAGGCTTGACGTGTTCCTGCCATCTGGTAATTTTAAAAGTACACTGGTG
>DAOWEE010000349.1 GCA_030638625.1 Methanosarcinales archaeon | reverse complement strand
GGACCTTGCGAATATGGGAGCTGAATTGCAAAAGGCTCTTGATCGTTTCACTATGAGTAAATAGTGAAGTGTATAGTGATGCTATAAAGAATTGTGAAATGTTGCTAATCACCCGACCTGCATGAGGCTGTGAAAACAGTAAAGGGTCAGGTGATTGGCTGTTTTATAACGGAGGCTAAAATCATGTCTAATTTGAATAATTCAACGGCCGATGATATGCAACTCGTGGTCTTTGATCTTGATAGTGAAGAGTATGGAGTTGAAATCAGTCAAGTCAGGGAAATCATAAAGATGGAGGAGATCAGCAAAATACCGAGAGCTCCAGACTACATAGAAGGTGTCATCAACCTGAGAGGGCAGGTTACTACTGTTATCAGTTTGAGGAAAAAGTTCGGACTTGCTGAAAAGGAAGTAGACCAGTATACCCGTATCATTGTAGCAGAGGTTGATGGTTTGACCCTTGGTATTACAGTGGATGCAGTAAATGAAGTTCTTAAGCTGCCAACGAAAGATATTGAAGCCACGCCTGCTATCGTAGCAAATGATGTTGACACCAAATATATACGGGGTGTAGGCAAGCTGGATGAAAGATTGTTGATTCTTCTGGACATACATAAAATAATGAATGACGATGAACTTGAAGAAATTGACCAGCTGGATAAGAGCCAGGTAATTGAGCAAGAGACTGAAAGCGAAGAGAAGTGAGAAGTGGTGCGTGTAAATCTTTGTCTTACAAGATTTTCCAGATAAAGATTTACACTCTTTTATTTTAGTACATAAAGTATAACTTATGTAGTCGAGTTAATCCGACCAAATAAATGATTTTCTCGTTGCAGATGACTACAACAAATGAAGTATTGAACAATCATCGCCTAAAATAACTTCTGGATAGATTTACGATTAATTTATTATAATATCATACTATATATATATGCAAATGATACGCGTACTGATTGTAGATGATTCAGCTTTCATGAGAAGGGTTGTCTCAGACATCTTGAATGATGAACCTGACATCGAAGTAATCGATACAGCCAGTAATGGATTGGTTGCAATAGATAAAGCTGCTAAATTAAGACCAGATGTAATTTTAATGGATGTTGAGATGCCAAAAATGGATGGTGTAAGTGCCCTTATCCGTATTATGAATACTTATCCAACACCTGTTGTCATGCTCAGCAACCTCACTCAGAAAGGAACCCACACCACTATCAAGGCACTGGAAGCTGGAGCAGTTGATTTCATTCCAAAACCTTCTGGTTCTATTTCCCTTAACATCAACATTATCGCGGCTCAGATTGTTGAAAAAGTAAAGTTGGCTGCCAATGTAAACATTAAAAAATTCCGGGCACATAAGACATTAAACCTGCCCAGGGTCAAGATGAAAAACTCTGAAAAAGTTATAGTAATTGGCACATCTACGGGAGGTCCGCAA
Organism: Methanosarcinales archaeon; assembly: GCA_030638625.1. Lineage (GTDB taxonomy): Archaea > Halobacteriota > Methanosarcinia > Methanosarcinales > Methanocomedenaceae > Methanocomedens_B. The sequence continues at coordinate 2,536 of DAOWEE010000349.1, read as the reverse complement.
ACATTGGTTGACATCTTGAAGAGACTTCCGGAAAATGTTCCCCCAATTTTCATTGTGCAGCATATGCCTCCTGAATTTACACAAACATTGGCAATCAGGTTGGATTCATTGTGCCCATTTGATGTCAAGGAGGCAAAAGATGGGGACAAAGTAATGCCGGGACAAGCGCTTTTAGCTCCAGGTGGACATCATATGACAGTAAAACGATCAAGATTGGACAATAAAGAAATCGTACAGTTGAACACAGAGCCTCCAGTAAACAATATCAGACCTTCAGTAGATGTGACCATGGAATCAACGGTGGAAGTATATGGTGCCAATACCATCGGAGTACTCCTGACAGGGATGGGGTGTGATGGTGCAAAAGGAATGTGTTCTATTAAAAAATCAGGCGGTAAAACGATTGCTCAAAATGAGGAGTCCTGTGTAATTTTTGGTATGCCAAAATCAGCCATCGATTGTGGCTGTGTGAATAAAATTGCCCCCCTTTCTTCCATACCTGAAGAAATAATGAACATGCTGTGAGGTGTTAAAAATGGATCTATTAAAATATGAGGATGATTTCAAAGCAGAAGCAAGGGAACATCTTCAGGTTGTTAACCAGGCACTTCTTGACCTGGAAAAAAATCCAAACGACCTTGCGATTCTTGATATAATTTTCCGTTCAGCACATACTCTTAAAAGTTCATCTGCAGCCATGGAATATACCCACATATCAAATCTTACCCATGAAATGGAAAATGTACTTGATGTGTTAAGGACTGGTGAGGTTTCAACCACTCCTGATACTGCAGATATATTATTTGAATGTACGGATTTCCTGGAAGCAATGGTAAATGATGTTTCGAAGGGTAAATTCCAGGAAATGGACCTTGTACCTTTAATTGAAAAATTGAGAGGTATAATAAAAAACGATAATGTCAAAACCACTAATGAAACTGAACAATCCCAATCCAGTGAAGATGACAATGATACTGATTTTGAGTTTATTAACAATGGTGATATTGCCGTTTTTGAGATTGTTCTGGAAAAGGACTGTGGTTTAAAATCCGTCCGGGCATTGATGATACTGAAAGCTATGGAAGACTTTGGTAAAATCGTAGATACCACGCCTCAAAGAAATAAAATTGAAAGTGGAAAGTTCGACCTGGAATTCAAGATTAAATTTAGTAGCGATATAGACCCGGAAACAATTCTCAAAAAATTGCGATTAATACCTGAAGTGGAAAAGGTCGGTGTAATTCAGGCGGACAGCACTCCGGAACAGCCCCTTATAGAAGAAAAAGACCAAAAGGCCAATGCAGATGTACCTGAAACAAAAGTACAAAGTGATAAAATAATTAAAAGTGCGATTTCTTCAAAGAAAACCCAGGGTATAAGGGTAAACATCGAAAGGCTGGACGACCTAATGAATCTGGTAGGTGAACTGGTAATCAATAAGATCAGGTTAATGCAAATTGGCAGTGACAATAGAGTGACTGGCCTGAAAGAAGTCCTGGACCAACTAAATATCCTGACTACTGATTTGCAGAATCAGGTCATGCAAATGAGACTGGTTCCTGTGGAAAGGGTATTTTCACGTTTCCCCAGAATGGTAAGGGACCTGGCAAAGACTGTGGGAAAAGATATTGAACTGGATATTAAAGGGGGTGATATTGAACTTGACCGCACTGTACTTGATGAAATCGGAGAACCGCTGGTTCATCTACTCAGGAACTGTGTTGATCATGGAATAGAAACTCCAGATGAACGTTTGAAAGCTGGTAAAAAGCAGACCGGAACTATAAAATTAACTGCATACAGGGACAAACAGAAGGTCATTTTCACGGTGAAAGACGACGGTAAAGGTATCGACCCCCATGCTTTGAGGAAAATGTCTGTTATTAAGGGAATTATTTCAGCAGAAGATGCTGTGAAACTAAGTGATGAAGATGCTTTTGACTTGATTTTCAGGCCAGGGTTCAGCACTGCAAATAAGGTGTCTAATGTTTCAGGTAGAGGTGTAGGTATGGATGTTGTCAAAACAAAGATAACATCCCTTAGCGGTTCTATCTATGTAAATTCCAATATTGGTGTTGGAACTGATGTGTCTCTTCATTTACCAATCAGCATGGCCATCATCCAGGCGCTTATCGTAGGTTTGAACAACAGGATATATGCTGTGCCCATTGCCAACATATTATCCACTATTATGGTACAGAAAGAGGATATGAAAACTATCAATGGTCAACCTGCTACCATCATGCATGACCAGGTGTTGCCCTTGCTGGATCTCAGTTACCTGTTCGGTGAAAAAAGGAATGAAAGGGATGAAATTTATGTGGTAGTTATTGAGAAAAATACTCAGATGGTTGGACTTATCGTGGATTCACTTATTGACCGGCATGAGATTGTCATTAAAGCATTCGATAGCACCTTAAAGAACATTGAAGGCTTTTCCGGTGCCACTATTCTCGGGGATGGCAATGTTGTGCCGATAATTGACATCGATGGTCTATTCAATTTAAGGGATAAATTATAATGGCTTTTACTTACT
>DAOWEE010000123.1 GCA_030638625.1 Methanosarcinales archaeon | reverse complement strand
GAAAGAAAAACCTGTACAAAGTGCGGCAGTGTATACTGGACACGGGACCCGGACAGAACAACATGCGGAGACGCCCCATGCGACCATTATTCATTCATTGGCGCCCCGGTGTTCAATAAGGAATTCAACCTCTCCCAGATGAGGGAGAAATTCCTTTCCTTCTTCGAGGAAAGAGAACATACCAGACTGGACCGCTACCCTGTAATAGCAAGGTGGCGGGACGATATCTACCTTACCATCGCCAGCATAGCAGACTTCCAGCCATTCGTCACTTCAGGAATGGTACCTGCCCCTGCCAACCCCCTGACCATCAGCCAGCCATGTATCAGGCTGCCTGACCTCGATGCAGTAGGGCGCAGCGGCCGCCATCTCACCAATTTCGAGATGATGGCACATCATGCTTTTAACAATCCACAAGAGGAAATATACTGGAAGAACGAGACCGTAGCTTATTGTGATGCCCTGCTGACAGAACTTGGCGCTGACCCCAAAGCAGTGACCTATAAAGAAGAACCCTGGGCTGGCGGCGGCAATGCCGGGCCATGCGTTGAAGTGCTGGTGGGCGGCCTGGAAGTTGCCACCCTGGTATTCATGGACCTGAAACAGCAAAAGGGCGGTGACATCATCATCAAGGGCGACCCGTATGTCAAGATGGACAATTACATCGTGGATACCGGTTATGGTCTTGAGCGTTTCGTGTGGGCAAGCAAAGGTTCACCCACCATCTATGATGCGGTGTTCCCTGAAATTGTCAGTAAACTGATGGAAATGGCAGGGGTTGAGCATAAACTGGACGACCCCGAATATGCCAATATCCTTGCCCAGAATGCAAAACTTGCCGGATTGATGGATATAACAGGCCAGGCAAACCTCATGGAACTGCGCAGGAAAGTGGCTGATGAAATAGGCATTCCAGTCGAAAAACTGCAGGAAATGATGGAACCGGTTGAAAGGGTTTACGCCATCGCTGACCACAGCAGATGCCTGGCATTCATGTTCGGAGATGGTATCATCCCATCCAATGTGAAAGCGGGATACCTTGCACGGCTGGTACTTCGCCGGACACTGCGGCTTATGGCTGAAGCGGGCATGGACGTGCCGCTATCAGACATCGTCACCATGCAAATTGACAATATGCCCGAATATCCTGAGTTCAGGGAGCGGCTGGATACCATTGTAGAGATACTTGGCAGGGAAGAGGACAAATATGCCGATACCCTTGAGCGGGGCAGGCGGCTGGTGGCCAAAACCGCTCGGATGTATATGGATAAAGGCGAGGAGTTCCCGCTGGATGAGATAATCCAGATGTACGATACTCACGGCATACCCCCTGAGATTACAGCAGAGGTTGCAAAGGAGATTGGTCTGAGGATAGACCTGCCCGATACATTCTATTCACTTGTGGCTGAAAGCCACAGCAAGGCAGAGGATAAGGAAGAGGTTGAGCAAACAATTCCCGGTATTGATGAACTGCCCGATACAGAGAGGTCGTATTATCAACAGCCTGATGAGCTTGAATTCCAGGCAAAGGTCGTTACAATTATAGACGGCAATATCGTACTTGACAGGACACAGTTCTATCCAGAAGGCGGCGGCCAGCCTCATGACCACGGCGTAATCACTAAAGGCAATTCCACATATCACGTGGTGGATGTCCAGATAGAGCAGGGCGTGATACTGCACACGGTCACAGAAGATAAAATTGACCTGGAACCCGGGGATACAGTGAACGGTTCGGTGGACAATGAAAGACGGATGGCACATATGCGGCACCATACTGCCACCCATGTGGTGAACGATGCCGCCAAGAAGGTGCTGGGCAACCATATCTGGCAGGCTGGCGCCCAGAAGAGCGCTGAGCGGGCACGTCTGGACCTGTCACATTTCAAGCGTATCACCAATGATGAACTTAAGGAAATTGAACTTATAGCCAATAAATCAGTGATGGCTAACATACCGGTTGAGATTACATGGATGGACAGGACCGAGGCCGAGCAGAAGTTCGGGTTCGTGCTGTACCAGGGCGGCGTGCCGCCGGGTAAGCAGATACGGGTACTCAAGGTAGGGGATGATGTTGAAGCATGCGGCGGCACCCATGTGAGCAATACCGGGCTTATCGGCCCCATCAAGATACTGAAGACCGAGCGGATACAGGACGGTGTGGAGCGGCTGGAATATGCGGCAGGCGAGGCGGCTGTGAAGCGCTGGCAGGAACTGGATGATTTGCTGCGCCTGAGTGCTGATGAGTTGAAGGTTGCACCTGAACACTTGCCAGAAACCACTGGCAGGTTCTTTAACGAATGGAAAGATTTCAAGAAAGAGAACGCCAGGCTCAAGGAAGAACTGGCTTCGGCAAGAGTGGGTTCGCTGATGTCAGATGCAATTGATATTGCAGGATTCAGGGTCATTTCCCGTACTTTGCCTGGTGCCGATATTGAAGAGTTAGTAAAAGCGGCGGCCGAGTTTGCTAAGGAACCCGATGTAGTGGCACTGCTGGTCAGCGACCAGGGAGGCGCAAAGATTGTGGCGGCTGCCGGGGATAAGGCATTGGACAGCGGTGTGAAATCAGGCGACCTTATACGGGAGATGTCCAAAGTCGTGGGCGGCGGCGGCGGCGGGCGGCCTGAACTGGCACAGGGTGGCGGTCCCGATGCCAGCAAGATTGATGAGGCCCTTGCGCGCGGGCTGGAAGTGCTCAGGGAAAGCCTGGAAAAATAGGATTATTCATCCTCTGCCGGCTTGAGGGATCTCAGGATAATGTAGATGAACATGAATATCCCGATAAACGATATTGCTCCAAAGATTATGACAATATCAGTGGCCAGGGGTCTGAATGGTAACGTCGCTGCCAGTCCCACCAGTCCAATGTTCTGTACCCAGAAATGGATATTTGCCATCTTTGTGCTGTAAAGCTCGGCACCTGCAAATATCGGGATGATGTGATACCCCACTCCGAATATTATCATCGAGACCCATCCGATTAACAACAAATGCACGTGGCTCGCAGTCAGTTCCCTGTATCCTAAAAGTATCAGCAAACCCATAGCTGTCCCGATGAACAGGTAGAACAGGCTGGCCTTTACGAATTTGAGTGATATGCCGCTCATACCGACCCAGCCATCTCATTAAGTTCATCCAGAAGCTGTTTGATATCCACACCGTGCATCCTGCTGAAGAACAGCAATGTTTCGGTGGGCAGAGGCCCTTCGTATTTAGGCATGCCGTGCTTCAGGAATATGTCATATGTTGCCGGATATTTCTTTACCACCTGGCTTAATTTCATGTCTTTATCAATTAATGCTGTCATAACTCCACCGATTATTTCGTATGTTACAATATTCGCTTTATACTTTCGGTTCTTTATATAAAGGATAACGAAAAAAGACAAGTTTAGAAATCTGAATATTATTTGGTAATGTTGGAAAAAAATGGTGTTTAAGGAAAAAATGAAATCAAAATACCCCCTGACCTTCAAGAGTATCCTGTTCTACTGGGTCCTGTTCATAATAATCGGCATCAATGCCACGAATACTTCCACTGAGTTTGTGGGGTTGTTCTATGTAACTATCGTAGTGATGTCTTACCTGTTGATCAAGGACCAGGGTAAACTGGAATGGGGAGCCGGTATATGGTATGGACTGGGTCTGGGTGCAGCTGTCATACTGGATATTTTTATCATAGAATACGCAGCCGGGTTCATCGTGATAAACGGCACATCAGGTATTGCGATAAAACTGCTGTTTTTTGCACTGTTATTCCAGGTGCTGGTCTCATTCGGGGAGGAGATGGCTTTCAGGGGTTATATTCTTCAAAACATGAACGCAGAGATGAGCACATCCTGGGCTGTGTTTTATTCATCTGTCCTGTTTTCAGTCATTCATTTGCCAGCAATGGTTTACTATAAAATCGACCCCCTACATATTGGTATAATGGCAGTAACACTACTATTGTTCAGTGTCCTGGCCTCTCAATTGTATCTGAGGTTTGGGTTATTATCTGCCATAGGGGTGCATTTTTCCTGGAAT
>DAOWEE010000328.1 GCA_030638625.1 Methanosarcinales archaeon | reverse complement strand
AGCCCCATTCCTTTGGCCCCCCTGGGGTCATAAGCAGGAATCTCCAGACCTTTTACACCCATAGACACTTCCGGGGCACCGTATTGTTCACAGAACCTCTTTGAACCCTGTGCCATTTCCGCGCCGATACCCTCTCCTTTACCAATCAGGTGAATGGCATTTAGCATGGACTGGCTGTCGCCCCATTTAAATCCTGATTTAATCTTACCCATCTCTTCAAGTTCCATGGCCGCCGATATGGTGGAGCCCGTGGATATGGTATCAAGACCATATTCATCGCACAGCGTACTTCCCTCGGCAATGGAGCTAAAATCAGTATTATCAAGGTCTGCCCCCAGTGACCAGACCGTCTCGAACTCAGGGGATTTCATCTCTCTTCCGTCGTCCAGTTTTACCTTGTGTCCGCACATGATTGGGCATCCGTAGCAGCCCTGGCGGCCCACCATAAATTCGTCCCTGATGCGCTCCCCACTGGTCAGTTCAGCCTTGTCAAAATGCCACTGGGATTCCTGGAAGTTCTTGACCGGGTACATGCCGTTCATATTAATGGCATGGACAAGTACGGTAGTGCCGCGGCTCGGCAGACTTTCGCCTGTAACTGGTTTTTCTTTTAAAAGTGAAGTAGCCTCAAAGACTGAACGATCAAAACCATCCCCTTGAACTTTTATCTCCTGTGAACCAGATACCACCACAGCTTTCAGGTTCTTTGAACCCAGTACTGCTCCGATGCCGCCCCTGCCCAGTGCCCGCTTGGCATTTACCATTACACTGGATATAAGGGATTGATTCTCACCGGCTGGCCCGATGCACATTACTTTGCCCCTGTGCTTCTTCTCAAGGGTCTCATTGGTCTCACTGGTGGTTTTGCCCCATAGGGATGCTGCATTGCAGAGTTCAACAGTCTCATCAGACACCGTCAGGTAGGTGGGCTCGGCTGCCCTGCCCTGAATTATAATAGCATCGTACCCCGCCTTTTTTATCCAGGGTCCGAAATAACCACCGGCATGGCAATCTGTAAGCAAATTGGTAAGTGGTGATTTGAATGATGCACTGAACCTGCCTGAAGTGGGTGCCTTTGTGCCTGTCAGGGGTCCGGTGGTGATCACGAGCTTGTTAGATTCCCCCAGCGGGTCAGCTTTAGGGTCAACTTCATCAGATATTATCTTTGCACCCAGCCCTCTGCCCCCAATAAACATCTTCTTAGTCTGTTCATCAAGCACTTCATCTGTAATTTTCCCATTCGTGAGGTCAACCCTCAGTATCCTATCCATATATGCCATATTAGTTCCTCCTCACCCCATTGCAGGGATTATTTCTTTTCCTACCAGTTTGATCGCTTCCATCCTGTCAGGTCCTATAGGCGAACCCACAACAATCTGGGTCACTCCCGCACCTACCAGTTCATGGATCTGTTCAATGCAGTCATCAGGGGTCCCACAGATGGAGAACGCCGACATCATATCATCTGTAACTGTCTGAATTGCCTGTTTGAACCCTTCTTTAAAAGCCGATGTGAGCCTGGTATAATCTTCCTCTGGTATACCGTGCCGCTTTATCACATCGGGCGGCGAACCGGCTGTAATGAATGCCACCACTGGCTTTGCGGCTGCTACGGCCTCATCGCGGCTTTTGGCTACTGAAAAACTGGTGTATGCACCCACATCGAACTGTGAGAAGTCCCTGCCGGCTGCACCTTCCCTTAGCATCTTGAGGGCAAACTCAAAGTCCCTGGGATGTGAGGCATTAACCAGTGCCCCGTCCCCTATCCGACCAGCCAGTTTCAGCATACCTGGACCCTGTGCACCAATATATACAGGCACTGCATTGTTACCGAAATTGAGTTTTGCCTTCTTTATTGAGATCACTTCGCCATTGTAGGAAATGGACTCGCCTGATGTGAGGCGCCTCACTACTTCCACTGTCTCCCTGACAGTCTGCAAGGGCTTAGTCCACTGCACACCCAGGTTCTCAAAGGTCATCTTATCGCCAGGTCCGATACCGAATACAGCCCTGCCGCCCGATACTTCATCCACGGTGGCAATGGCAGATGCCAGCTGCGGGGCGGTCCTTGTATATGGATTCGTAACACCTGTACCCAGTTTTATGGTTGATGTCCTGGCCGCTATATAAGTCAATAATGAAAATGAATCGCGGTTATTGTAATGGTCTGTTATCCACGCATACTCGATGCCGTTCTCTTCAGAGAAACGTATCATATCTGCAAGTGTATCTGCGGTTTCATTTGCCAAAAACTCAATGCCAAAGCGTATCATATCCAGACCTCACGCCAGTTCGTAGGGGTGGTCTTCTGCATGTTCAATTCCGAAATCCTGCAGCGAGTCTGCCATCAGGATGTCTGTCATGGCAACAGCAGGCGCCGCATATTTGGCATTTTCCACCGGCCCTATGAACAGCGAATTGGCACCGGCTGTAATGCCTATAGTATTGGCTGATATATCGGCTATCCTGCGGTATTCCTTTTCAGCATTCTTGTGAAGCCAGGCCCATGAACTTGGGATATT
>DAOWEE010000156.1 GCA_030638625.1 Methanosarcinales archaeon | reverse complement strand
GTAATCTACAATTATGTGGAGTGTAATTGACTTTAGGATTAGCGAAGTGGAACTATATCCTGAAAAAGGGAGTGATACATATGCAAGGAAATCCAAACGCTGAAAATGATATTGTTGGAAAGCGATATACTATGAGGGACAGGATAGCACACCAAACTCACATGATAACTTGTGTGTTATTGATAATTACAGGACTATACATAGCCTTACAGTTCAATATCTGTACTCTGGAAGCATGGGCCTTAATGTCCTATCAAAGTCTCCGTCTGGTTCATGTGGTTGCAGGCATTTTGTTCCTGCTGGTTAACTGGACACTGATACCGTTCAATTTGGTTACCAGCGGTCACATGCTGCAATATATTTTCGGGCCGAAAGATGCAGTCATGCTCAAGCAGGCAATTGTCAGTATATTAAAAAAAGAGGAATATCCGAAATACACCATATTCAATAAAACCACAGGTCACTATGAAAATAAACTTCATCCGGCCTACAAACTTATGGTGATATTTGAAGGAATTGCCATTGTTTTTATTGGCCTTTCAGGCATCATCATGATAGACCTGAAATTCGGATTTGTGGATTATGATATTGCGGTATGGAATAATTTCATGGCCTGGTTCGTTGAGGATATTACAGGCACCTTCTCTGTATTAATCGGTATGACAGGTATAGAATTTATCAGGACAATACATTTATGGGCCACATACTGGTTCGTGCTCGAACTAATCATACATATTGGGTTTTTAGGGGTAGACCCGCGTATGAGCAAATATCTAAAAGCCTTGTTCATAACTGGAAATGAGACTATGGACGAGTATACAAAAATTATTGAAGGTGCCCACGATGAACATGAAAAAAAACCACTGCTTGTGTTCAAGTGAGTACCTGACTGATACAACAAGCGCCCCTTCCTTATGCCATGATAAAATCGAAAAATAATAATAATAGCAAGAGGGAGAAAAGAGTATAAAAATGTAAAAACGTACCCAATAAATTAAAAATCAGGAGGAATGCATTTGAAGCAAAGTAATGTTTTACTACTATTATTAGTAGTATTTTCAATAATCACTGTGGTTCAGGCAGAGGAACTACAATATGAATCAGTAAGTAAAATGGCAGAAGATGTCGACTGCAGGGCAGTCTGTCACGACCCGGACCCGCATCAGATACATGCACAGACGACAGCCACGTGCCAGCAATGTCACGGTGCAACATTAACGGATCGTTTCCCGGAATGTTCAAAGTGCCATTCAGGCACTATACATAATGTCCACATTAAAAGGGTAAATACCGAGGATTGTTCGTACTGCCATTCAGGGCTTGAGAATCTACATTTAGAAATGATGTCAGATACTCTGTGTTCCCATTGTCACAAGGACCTGCTGAATGTTCACGGCGGACCTACAGAATCCTGTGAGGAATGTCATGGTACATCACCGGATATTGTTGCGCCGGTTAAGGCCACGGGCGATATAATTGTCTGCCAGAATTGCCACATATCATCAGATGTTGCAGTCCTGCATGGCGAGTATTCTAACCTGAGTTCGTGCTACCGTTGCCACAGACCAGGTTCCAGCGAGGTAGATTCGCCCAGTGAGATACCCCATTTCCTGCATATACCAGAAGTGGACTGTAACAGTTGTCACCTGAACCAGGATACGGGAAAAATATACATCCCGGCATGTACCCAATGCCACGGTGTTGAGAAACTGCACGGCTATAATACCATAGGTCTCAAGACATCCAGTTCAGGATTGAGATGTTCAGTCTGTCACCCCATGATAGATTCCGGGAACGGAGCCGATACAGCAGCAGCCACATCCACGCCCACTCCCTCCGAACCCATAGAAGGAACTGATGATGGAAGTTCCGGACTTCCGGGTTTCGGAATCCTGACGGCTTTGACTGCCCTGAGCGTGTTATATGTGATAAATAGGAACAGGAAATAAATATTCCAAAACCGGAAGATAGTCCTGCTATCTTCCTTTTTGTTATTTTTTATTTTTATACTTAACTATAACAGGTCCAGTACCCTTCTTTTAGCCCCAATACATGCCTGCTGGAATTGAACCATAAGTGGTGTCCTTGTACCGTGAACAGTGGTCTTTCCTGAAATTATTGCCTTGAAAATGGCATCGACCGTTGGTTCGGAATCAATTTCAGAATATGCCCTGCCAACCATTTCAACAAAATGTGCATCGCTGTTGCCCAGCATAGGCAGCTCCAGTTCATCTGCCATCCGTACAGCCAGGGTATTAAACCTCCCCAGTATAAACCGTGAGTTCAGGGTTTCGATGGCATCCACATCCAGACCAGAAACATCCCCCAGACTTTTCGGGTATCCTTTGTAAGGATGAGGCGCCACTACCAGACAGTCCTGTGCATGAGCCTGCTTGATAATATCCTGGGGGTCCTTGTTTTTAGGGAAACCATCACTATCGCCCAGCACCAGCAAGTGCCCCCGGCTGGTAGTCACTTCAACTCCGGGAACCACTACAAGGTCAATGCTGTGCTCCTCGACCAGACGCTGTGCTTTCAGTGAACCTTCAATCGTATCGTGGTCACATATAGCAATGCCGTCCAAGCCAATATTGCATGCCTGGCTCAAAATAGATTCAACAGGTGAGGCGCAGTCCTTGGAATAACAGGAATGGACGTGTAAGTCTAGTCGCATTGGACCTTTGTTACGTGAGAAGTGTTAAAAAAGATTTCGAACATTACCTATTTGTTCATTCAACTCCCTAAGTCCCATAACCTATCATAAGTAATAAATAATAATTAAACATTATCGAATCACTTCTCATCATCGTGTAATAAAACAACATATTTTTTGCTAATCTGGAGGAATCTTTACTTGAAGGAAATACGCATTCACGGCCGCGGTGGACAGGGCTCTGTCACAGCAGCCGAACTGCTGGCAGTTGCAGCATTTGAAGATGGAAAATATTCTCAGGCATTCCCTGCCTTTGGGGTTGAACGAAGAGGCGCTCCTGTAATGGCTTTTACAAGAATCAATGACCAGCCTATCAGGCTTCGCAGCCAAATATACGAACCTGATTACGTAATCGTACAGGACCCCACGCTCATTGAAGTGGTGGACGTGGTCTCGGGCGCCAAGCCTGAAGGCAAGATACTGATAAACACTGAATTTTCACCTGATACCTTTGACCTTGATACAGAGGCGCAGGTCATGACAATTGATGCAACTAGGATTGCCCTGGACATTATCGGGCGTCCTATTGTCAATACAATTCTACTGGGTGCTTTTGCCGGTGCCACAGGTGAGATTAAAGTTGAAAGCATCCAGAACGCCGTAGCTGAACGCTTCCCCGGTAAAGTGGGCGAAAAGAATTCCCTGGCCGTGCTTGAAGCCTATAAACGCATGGAGGCAGAACAATGAAAATCGCAATTGGCGGTGCAGTCGAGCCCGGTTCTACCAGGATCAACAAAACAGGGGGATGGAGGAATTTCAGGCCCCTGTACCATAAAGATAAATGTATCAAATGCGGGCTGTGTTCCATGTTATGCCCGGACAGCAGTGTCACTGAGCAGGAAGATCAGTATGTTGTCTTTGATTTTGATTTCTGTAAAGGCTGTGGCATCTGTGCCAATGAATGCCCAAAGGATGCCATAGAAATGGTGCTGGAGGAGAAATAATATGTCTGGAAAAATGACAGTAGTAGAAGGTTCTTATTCGGTGGCACATGCCGTCAAGGTCTGCAAACCCAACGTAATATCGGCATATCCAATCACACCACAGACACATATTGTGGAAGACCTGTCCCAGTTCATGGCTGACGGCGAGATACCGGATTGCGAATATATCAATGTGGAAAGCGAATTTTCTGCCATTTCAGCCCTTGTGGGCGCCAGTGCCACGGGCGCCAGGACCTATTCATCCACCACATCCCAGGGACTTGAACTGATGCATGAAGTGTTGTTCAATTCTTCAGGTATGCGGCTGCCCATTGTCATGACAGTGGTAAACCGGGCAGTAAGCGCGCCCATCAATATCTGGAACGACCACCAGGACAGTATTTCCCAGCGCGATACCGGCTGGATGCAATTATTTGCCGAAGATACCCAGGAAGCAGCCGACATGACAGCCCAGGCCTTCAAGGTGGCAGAGGATAATGATGTCATGCTGCCGGCAATGGTATGCATGGACGGTTTCATCCTGTCCCATGTGTACGAGCCAGTGATACTGCTTGAGCAGGACCTGACCGATGAATACCTGCCCAACTTTGAGCCAAAACATATCCTTGACCCTGCAAACCCCAAAACCTTTGGTGCGTTTGCTGACCCATCCACTTATACTGAGTTCAGATACCTGCAGCAAAAAGGAATGGATGCGGCACTGGACAAAATCCAGAAAGCTGCTGACGATTTCAATAAGATATTCGGTCGTAACTATGGCGGACTTATTGAGACTTATGAAGCAGAAGATGCTGAAATCCTGCTCTTTGCCATGGGTTCCGTTGTCGGTACCATCAAAGACGTGATAGACCGTGCCCGTAGCGAAGGCGTCAAGGTCGGACTGGTCAAGGTCAGGTCATTCAGGCCCTTCCCTGTGGATGCTATCCGCAAGGTTGTGGCAGATGCCGCTGTT
>DAOWEE010000297.1 GCA_030638625.1 Methanosarcinales archaeon | reverse complement strand
CACTTATCTTTATTTAAACTGTCAAAGTTGGGTTATTCCCGCCGCGAGAAACCAAAGTCAAGACAACAACAACTTCAGCCTTATCGATTCAATCTCAGTTTCACTACCGCCGAAAACATCTGCGGAATAACCTTTTTCAAATCAAGTTTTGAACCTTCCCTATGCCGCCACTCCACTGGCACCTCAACAACATTATACCCATGCTTCTCCAGCCGCCAGAGCAGTTCCACATCAAAGGCATATTCAAAAGTCTGTATCTCTCCAGCCACCTCATGGGCAGCCTCTGCCCGAAGCACCTTGCAACCGCACTGTGTATCCTTGAAGGGCAAGCTGAACAGCAATTTCACCAGGGCATTGAAACCCCGGCTGGCAAGTATCCTGTGTCCGGGCTGGGCCGTATGTATCACAGATTCGGGCAGGTAACGGGATGAGATGACACAGTCAGTGCCGTCTGCCACCATATCTACCATCCTGGCCACATCATGAGGTGGTACTGCCCCGTCCGCATCCACAATCGCGAACACATTTCCAAGCGCTTTGTTAATGCCCAGGATAATCCCACCTCCTTTGCCCAGTTTGACAGGGTGGTGCACAGACCTGATGGTGGGATGAGTACCCGCAAATTTTTCTACAATATCGGATGTGCTGTCCGTGCAGCCGTCCATGACCACCAGTATCTCATGCGGAATGTCTGAAAAATAATCGTATAATTCATCCAGGGTTTCAAGGATGCGCCTTTCTTCATTATAGGCAGGAATGACAATGGAAACCAGATTCTGTTCTTGTGTCATTGTTATCACTGCCATCGAAACGCACTGAAAAGTGGATAGTAGCCCGGCACGGATTCGAACCGAGGTCCGGGGATCCAGGGCCCCCAATGATTGACCGCTACACTACCGGGCTGCGAATATCTCAATATCGCTTGTTACCTATAAGTCTAACGGATAAAACTACACAAAATCGGATAAAATGATATATACCAAACAGACAATTCAGTAAAAAGGGAGTATTTAACAAATTAAATTTGGGAGGATTCATATGAATCTTAGATATGTTATTGGAACAGTAGGGACTATATTCCTGTTAATTTTTTTGAGCGGCACAGCTTTTTCGGCAATGGGCGGTCCAATGGATGGTGGAAAGAGTCCACACACAGAGGATGGCTGGTTCGCTTCTGACATGATGATGCAGGGCATTGAAATGCGTCGGGGTGCAGGCATGCACGGTATGGGATTTATGCACAGTGGTGCAGGAATGTACGGGCAATACATCACTTTTGATGTGGACAATGAGACCGGGGCCATCACCAGTTATGGGATTGCCGGCATAGACATATTTGACTCTATTGAAGTTGATGGGTTCGATTATGACGCTACCTGGGTAAATGGTGCGGTTACACATGTGATGGATGTCGATGGCACAACGATGGTCGGCGTGCATGACAACCCGGCCGCGGTGATAACCATACGAAGTGTGGATGATTATACTGTTAACTTCGATCTGGCTGACGATGTTACTGCGTCCGAAGAAGGCAATATAGTAGTAATTCAAGCCACTGACATTGAAATGTATATCGTGTGCAGTGACGGAGCATGTGATGTTACTGTGGCCGATGGTGTCGTATCCATTGATGCGGCAGGGAACAGTGCCGTAGTGGTGCGGGCTATTCCGGTCAATATGCAATCATCAGGTAAGATGCACATGGCATTTGCCAGGGAAATGGCCCAAAACCGGGCCGGTGCAGAGATTTGCCTGGGCAGGGATGGTTCTATCAGTGTGGTGGACTACTCACAACGGATGCAGGTACAAATGCAGTCAATGACTAATGAGAGAATACAACTTCGTGTAAACAGCACAGACCCTGAGGGCAAAATTATGGCTTTCAATCTGGACAATACATCATTGATACTGCAGGAAAGGGATATGCTCAGGATATATTATGACGGTGAACCTATGCAGTGTGTTGATGACCCTGATAAGGTGTTCAATGCCACACAGGCCAGGTGCTACATATCCCTGGAGTCAAGAGAGCGGGCTCAGATAATGATGTATATTCCTGAATTCTCTGAGCATACCATCGATATCGTAGTGGAGTCTGAAGATGCAGGAAACGGAATTGAAGACGGGATAGGAGATGGTGAAGTAGCCGAGTCAACACCTTCGACTGGAATGCCAGGGTTTGGAGCCGTGATGGGCATATTTGCCTTAATGCTGGGCTGGATGAAATATCAAAATGGCAAACAGTATAAATAAATAGGTTGAGTAGGTTGGGCAAATTAACAGGTTAAACAGATTAAACGTGGCAGATAGTTAGGTAAAGGCTGATGAGTTGGGACATTTCCCAACTCTAAAACCTGCCTTCAGTAAGGCTTAGATGGTCATTTTCAATTTCTATTATTGCCTTGAATACTTCATTTATACGCCCTTCAGTGGCCTCGCCCAGGAATTTGGTATAGTGGCTAATTGCGCTTGCCTCTCGCTGGTGTGACTCTGCAAGGTTGCCCACGTTCTCATCACTGCACATGTCCTTGTCCCTGCTAATGTCTGGTGATGGAATTTTCAGTTCCTTGGCAATGGTGGAAGAGTGTTCAGACTCTATCTTGCCCAGTCTTTTGAACATGGTGGCATCAGCCACATTATCTGAGCGGCTGGCGGCACAGAAGTAGAATTCAGCATTGCTTACCTCCAATTTTAATGCCTCTTCAAGGTTATTGCGTGAAACATCAGTCAAGGTATATTCAGGAATTTCAAAATCCTTTGCCTCTATCATGTAAGGCTGGTGCGCACCGCAGAATGGACAGTGTGTAGGCGCTTCATCTCCCAGGTAGCCTTCCTGGCATATCTTGCATTTAAAAACTTTCATGTTATTACCCCAGTGTTCATTGCATTCATAGAAATTAAAAGCTTTCGATAAATGTGAAATAAATGTTATTTACACAAAACCTTAAAGTATTATTAAACCCAAGTAGTTGACACTTAGTGTAAAGTAAATTCAGTATATGATAATACATCGCAGCATACTGATTAAACTCATAAAATGGCTTATATATTTAACACGAATTAAATAAGGCTCAAATTCATTCAATCAAATATCGGTGAAATTTAAATGACGAATTACGGAACCCTACTCTTGAACAGTACGCTTTTGTTCAGTCTTCTGTCCATAGCACTGCTTCTGTATCGTGAATATTCGGGTGTGGAAGATATCACCAAATCGGCCCGGTGGACCATCAGGATATCGGCACTGTTATCAACACTTTCCATGGTGTTGATGATTAATTTATTCCTGACATCAGATTTCAGGTTCATATATGTTACCCAGAACTCGTCTACTTTGCTTAGTCCATTATACCAACTGGCCGCTACCATAGCGGTACAGGATGGTGCAATGGTATTCTGGGCGGCACTCGTGTTCTTACAGGCTTTGTGGATAAGTGAGCGGTACGATTTGGATTCACCTTTCTTCAGAAGGATGCAGATTATCATGCTGTCTGTTGGTGCCATATTCATCTATGTAATTGTGTACAAGTCCAGCATGTACCCGTTCCAGACCTGGTTCGACCTATGGGGTGCCCAGTATAGCTTACCGGTAGATTATGCATTTGCTGAGGGAGCTGGATTGCGGCCCATATTGAAAGACCCGATAATGGCCATCCACCCGCCTTTGCAGTTCGTGGCCTATGCTACTACATTAATTCCGTTTGCTGCAGCTCTTTCATACCTGTTTACCCCGAATGTGGGTAAACAGTGGGAGAGGGTACAGCGTCAGTGGATACGGATTTCCTGGTTCACAATGTCAATTACACTGGTGGTAGGCGGATTATGGATTTACGGGCTGGCCCAATGGGGTACACTTTCAGGCACTGGCAATATCTGGGCATGGGACCCTTACGAGACCACGCCTTTCCTTGTCTGGATGATAACAACCATGTTCATGCACATGGCTTACAAATACAGGACCAGGGGTGCGTATGAGAACTTGACACCTATGTTCGCAACACTTACATTCACCAGTTCAATGTATGCTGGTTGGGTGGCACGGAGCGGTTCGGTATCATCAACCCACGATGTGGGCGCACTGCCCAGTGGAAGTATATTCTTCTGGGTAACTGTACTGCTGCTGGTCGGAGTGGCGGCGATGACATTTATGCGGATAAAGGATGCTAAGGATGAAGGAGGAGCAGGCGGGCCTCTGCTGTCCGAGTCCAATATATTTGACCTGACAGCCATTGCGTTTTTGATACTGTCTTTTGTTGCTTTCTTTGGCATCACTGCACCTATTTATTCAAAGCTTGTGATGCACATGAATGCCAGTCCCACTGAACGTGAGTTCTTTAATACGCTGGCATACCCGTTCACTATGCTGTTGATGCTGATTATAGGTGTATGTATGCCTTACAGGTCCATAGTGAAGAAGATAGGGGCGCAAAAGTATCTCATTGCTGCGGCAGCTGTACTGCTGTTTAGTATTGTTCTGGCATTCATCATACCTGAGGGGCGGCCCGAATACTATGTGATAAATCATTCCAGTCCGTTCTATCGGTCTGCTTCGGGTTTTACCCAGATGCTTGGCAGCATATCATTGCTTAGCTATGCGCCGATTTTTGTATTCTCGCTGGTTGCTATATTGTATAAATTCGGCATAGATGTTGCTAGTATCGAGGATAAGAAAAAGCTGCTAAAACCTGCCGGAGTCACCCTGATACACCTTGGGACTATTGTCCTGCTGCTGGGTGTTATTGTTAGCCAGTCCTTTGATGTGACATACAGGGTCAATTATCCTGATTCCAAATTGGGTGATATCCATTATGTAAGTACAGGATTGCTTGACGATTTTGGTACGACTAAGGACGTAAGTGACAATCCTCTGGGTGTCCAGATAATGCCTGCTGATACTGGCGGACCTATACACAGGGAGGCGACGGATGACAGGATGGTGGAGGGACAGATCAAGAATGCGTTCTATGTTAACCTGTATAGGAGTGACAGTCTTGTATCCACTGGTGCAGTACGTTTCTGGATTGAACTGTATGATGAGAACCTGGATGGTACACCCGAGCGTGTGGAATGGACTAAGATTATGGATGATGAACAATTGCTCAATACTTATCATGTGAAGTATGGCGGGCGAGCAGGCAGTGGCTATAATTTCGTGGTTAAACAGATTCCGCTTATTAGTTTTGTCTGGATTGGCTCTGCATTGATGTGTATTGGTTCACTGTTGGCATTTACTCATCAGCAGGTGTTCAGTGCAAGTGTTAGAGTGCCCGAAGCCGGACAGCAGACTGCTCCTGTCAAGAAGACAGTGAAAAGGAAACCTGTGGCTGCGAAAAAGGGGAAGGACGAGGCTGTTGATAAGTATGAAAAGATGTTAATGGACGAACTTGAGGCCGAAAAGTAACTACGGCCTCATTGTTTTTTTTCATCGCCTAAAGAAATGGTAGCTCACGTGGCCCTGTTGAATGGTACTGCCATTGAATGTCATGCAATCGTTTTTTATTCAGATATCAGGTTTTGGTTCGCGTTTTCAAAATGAATAACTTTGTCTGGCCAATAGCTTTTTCTACGGAGGTCCGAACCTGGGTATATGCTTTTATGGACGTTGGTTTAACCTGACTGACCGCTTTTTCAGTGGTTGTTCGAATCTGCGTATATGCTTTCCTGGACACTGGTTTGACCTGACTGACCACTTTTTCAGATGTTGATTTGAGCTGTTTGAGAGCAATTTCTGATCTGCTCTTCAGAGAATCGACCAGCGAATTTTTCGTTTGTACTTCAGCAACATGAGCTTCGGTCTTAGCTTCAACTGTGGGAGCTTCGGTCTTAGCTTCAACGGCGGGAACTTCGGTCTTAGCTTCAACGGCGGGAACTTCGGTCTTAGCTTCAACTGTGGGAGCCTCGGTCTTGGATTCAACGGCGGGAGCTTCGGCCTTGGCCTCAGGTGTTACGGCTGCAATATATTCTTCAGAGGTGGTTTTCTTCCAGTCCTCAAAATCGGTCCTGAACTCATCGTATTTATTAGGATGTTCGTTCCTGACGTGCATCTTGGACTCATTTATTGATATCTCTATATCACAATAAGGACATTTAGCATATTTTTTTGCCATTTATATCACCTAGATATACCTTTGATTTTAATACTCTTATATTTTATTGTCCACCTCATCATAATTATGATGTGTTTTATTAGAGATTATTGGGGAGCGGGAGAGTGCTTGGATGGGGGCAGGAATTCGTTATTCATAATACACGGATTCACGCGGGTTTACACGGATTGAAAGTATGCCGGATT
>DAOWEE010000281.1 GCA_030638625.1 Methanosarcinales archaeon | reverse complement strand
TAGATGGCAGAAGGTAAGTCCTTGACACCCATACCTCCTTCTATCTTGATGAAAAGTTTATCTCCGTTCTCCCCGTCCGGCATTACATAATCAACCATTTCCTCCATGCCGCGGTATTTACTGGCAATGAAATCGAAGTCCCTCTTACCTGCCTGGCTAAAAGAAAGTATGCCTGTATTGCGGTATTTTGGGGAACTGCCGCCGTCTTTGACCAATAACTGCAAATTTATCTGCTTACCCGGCCTGATTGTAGTGGGCATCGGGCTCCAGGTCATGATAGAACTCTGGGTGTAGGGGTCGTAACCTTTTGTGCCAAAATGTTCTTTGGATATTGCTATTTCACCAATTGAACTTGAAATCTCACTGTTGAATTCTTCAGCGATTACACCTGTTTTAATATCTTCCTCAACTGCGGTCAGTATCCATTGTCCTTCACCCAATGCTGTGGGGATAAGTAATATCAGGATACACACAAATAATGCATTAGCAATAACCTTCAACAAATATCACGTCCGTTTTTTTACACTTTATTATCCAAATGATATGAAATGTATTTCTTTTCATATCCCTAATGATTAATAAATATTTTATACCAATTTTCTTCAAACAGACAAAACATCCATCCAATTATACCCATTTTATATACAAATAAGATGAAATGTACCGCCCATGAATACCCCTGCCATAGAAACATTTGACATTACCCGCAAATTCGATGACTTGGTAGCGGTAGACAAAATCAGCCTCAAGATTGAGCAGGGTGAACTTTTCGGACTGTTGGGGCCAAACGGTGCGGGTAAGACCACACTTATAAACATGCTCTCCACCATGATACCCCCAAGTGACGGTACAGCCCAGGTATGGGGGATAGACGTCAAAATCCAGCCATCCAGGGTCAGGCAGAACATAGGCGTGGTATTCCAGGGCACTACACTGGACGACCGGCTGACAGGCAAGGAGAACCTGGACCTGCACGGGCGACTGTATGGCCTTTCTAAACAATTACGGAAACAGAGAAGCGACGAAGTGCTGGAACTCGTTGAACTGGAAGACAAGGCCGAAGTATTGGTCAAGACCTACAGCGGCGGCATGATGAGACGGCTGGAAATCGCCAGGGGACTGATGCACCATCCCAAGGTGCTGTTCCTGGACGAGCCCACACTCGGACTTGACCCGCAGACCCGCAACCATATATGGGACTATATCAGGCGCCTGAACCATGAAGAGAATGTAACCATATTGCTGACCACCCATTATATGGAAGAAGCGGACCAGTTGTGCGAGCGAATAGCCATAATCGACCACGGCAGTATCAAGGCCCTGGACACACCCGGAAACCTGAAGAATGCATTGGGAGGGGACGTGGTCATCCTCAGCACAGAAAATGAAACCCAGGCATCGGTGTTATGTAATCTGTTAAATAAGAATGGGAGTGCCGGTAATGTGCACTACAAAGACGATAACGTCTCAATCACATTACAGGATGGGACACATCAGATACCCCGTCTGCTGAAAATCGCTGGTGAAACAGGAGTTAACATCCTGTCGGTTGACCTGCACAGACCCACCCTGGATGATGTGTTCCTGTCCCACACTGGCCGGGTCATCAGGGAAGAGGAAACCAGTGATGTGGGCCGTATAACCTATAAACTTCAGTCAAGGAGGCGGTGAATTGACGACCCAGGGACCCGGATTCAAACAAGACGTCTATACTGCCCTGAACACTGTATATACCCTGTGGTTGCGTGAGATGATCAAGTTCGGACGCTCCAAGAGCCGTATCATAGGCTCACTGGCAACGCCCCTGTTCTTCCTGGTAATTCTTGGCACGGCCTTTAACTCATCATTCCAGATGAAAGACGGTGGCGGCCAGACCGATTTAGGTTTCCTGGCTCCCGGTATTATCGGTATGTCCATCCTGTTCGCATCCCTTACAGGAGGCGTCAGCATCATATGGGACCGCGAGTTCGGATTCCTGAAAGAGATACTTATTGCCCCTGTGCCCAGGTTCTTTGTGGCGCTGGGAAAAGCACTT
>DAOWEE010000216.1 GCA_030638625.1 Methanosarcinales archaeon | reverse complement strand
TATAACTCCTTTTTCAGGAAAAAATTCCTACACCTGATATGCCGCCTGCAACCTCATCAAGTTCAAAGTCCATTGTGTCTGGAATATCTGCCTTGAAGATATATACGTTGAACCCTGCCTTTCTGGCATATGCGATGGCATGCTGCTGCTGTTTGTTCAGGTCGGATAGCATGGTCTTGACCATACACAGGGACATATTGTTATTCATCTTGAGAATGAAGTCGAATTGGTCAGGACAGGTCTGTATAAGACCGACCAGTACACCCAATCCATCCCAGGTTGTGGTCATGTGGAAACTCTTCTCTGCAGAATTATCCACGTACCAGTCCCTGGTCATTTCAGGATATTTGTTGTATGCTTCGTTCACGTTTTCAAGTGATTCGATAATCTTCTTGCTTGATTGTGCGAGGTCTGTGAATTGCCAGCCCTGTTCGACAAAATGTCGCCGGGCCAGGATGTGCCCGATTTTTTCAATATCTTCTGTCAGTAGATGCATGTTATGTGCCTGAATCTTTGGTATACGATTCGATTAACGCTATCTCCTTTTTACCGCCAATATATATAGGTATCCGGTCTGAAACCGCGGTGGGTTTAATATCCAACAGGTTACCTTTTCCATTAGATGCGGCACCTCCGGCTTCAATCACCATCTTACCCATAGGCGTACCCTCGAACAGTAGCCTGAGTTTTCCTGTATCATTACCTGCAAAGGCCGGATAGGTGAACATGCCGCCTTTGTGAAGTATCTGGTGTACGTCTGCTACAAATGAGCCTGAGAACCTCAGCTTGTAACCTTCTAATTCCAGCTGTTCGATGAACTTTTTGTGATAGGGCAGGTAGTCCTTGCGCAATGCACCGGGCGCATATATCTTGCCTTCAGGGATGGTCAGGTTCTCCTGCATCAGCGTGAAGTTGCCGTCCTCGCCCATGACGAATTCGTGCACACCGCTGCCCGTGGTATAGGTCAGCGTGGTCAGTGGTCCGTACAGGATGTACAGGGCGCCCAGCATGGTATTGCCCGGCTCCAGCACATGTCCGGGATAGATGCCCACGATGGTACCGACTGCCAGGTTCACGTCTATGAGGGATGAGCCGTCAAGGGGGTCAATAGTTATCCCGAAAGGATTTACGGCACCTTCCACTTCAATGATGTCGGGTTGTTCTTCCGTGGCAATCCAACTTACCAGTTTTGATTCCCTGAGAGCGGCTATCAGTATTTCATCAGCCCATTTATCAAGGGCCATCTGGGTTTCTCCGTACACGTTCTGGGTGTCGACTGCTCCCCGCGCGCTAAGGAAACCTGCTTTGATATTGGCAGCCTGTTTGCTAAACAGCATGATTAGCCGGGTTAATTGCTCATCCGTTCCTTTTGTCTTTAAAAATTCCTCAAGTTTCATGTTCCATAAACCTCCCTACTCCGGTATTATATCCTTATTAAAAACCTGATAAGTTATAGGACATTATCGATAATAGGCATTTCGGTAAATAAACATCATCGGTTGCGGGATAGATTTACTTGAATGATGTAAGCGCAAACATATCTATGCTATCGGTCAACTCATTTAAACACGGGCAGTCCCAAATATATTACTACTAATATATTAAACAACATTCGCAATTTTCATATACCTTAATGAAATCTTGCATGCTGTGTTATTTGATGAGGTGGGATCAGACGCGCTGCCTATGAGATTTGCAGCCGCAGCTATTCTGATGGGAATTATAATTGCAATATCGTCAGCAGCGCTGGCAGATTTTTCAAAAGATGCAAACATTTCACAATTTTCCGGCGACCTGTCTGCACTTGAAGCCAGGGCATCGGTCATATACCAGCAAGGCGGTGCCAGGGATGTATCGGACATTGAGGATAATACCGGTACCAAAGAGATTGTTACGTTTAACGTGCCGGCCGGGGTAGAATGCGTGGTCTTCGGTGCCATGCCGCCGCAAGCCGGGGGTTTGCCTGTCAGTACCAGTCCTCATGAGCGCAATATCATCTACTACACAACATATCAGGGTGTCACACAGACCCTGCCGTCAAAAGCAAAGTATGGCGCCCTGCCGGGTCTGGACGAACCAATTATTTTGATGCCTGGTTCCTATGAACTGACCATTGAACTGGTAAAGGATAGCGGTGGGACTTATGTTACATTCTATTGAGGTTGGAGTATGGCAGTGGGATTAAAGGACGATGAAAGGGCATGGGCTGATTACCTCATCACCAGGGCAGGGCTTTTGGTGTTCAGTGCCATACTGCTGCTGGCTGCTTTTAAGGTGCCGCCCCTGTTCATACTGCAGGATGCAGCCGGGGAGATGGACGCAGACCTGTCGTCCCTGACCTCGTTCATTGAGGGTATTGCAGGCAGTTCAATACAGGGGGCCCGGTATTATCATTTTGAATCGTCACCTGAGGTTTCCATAAGTATGTCTGCAAGGTATGTGGCGGCTGATTCTGGCACCGGGGCCGGCAGTGTGACCCGTGCACGGGCATTGATGACAACCGTATATCCTCCCAACAGCCTGTGGGTAAACCGGTCAGGACTGATGGAGGCGATAGCGAGCAGGTGCGGAGGCAGGACCGGTATAGGTGATGACCTGCTGCGGGATTCGGATATGGTGGCTGTGGACGGGATGCTGGGGCAGGTGGAATTCGAACTGGCACCGGAACCGTTCGTACCCGATACTGTGCAGCCGCTGGTGGTGGAGAAAGTGATATTATATTTTGAGGGGCCAGACGGGGTTGAAAGGAGAGGAATTACGATTGTTTACCAGTGATGAAAGGGGTATTGTGGAGCCGAACTCGGATATGGTAGCTATGGCAT
>DAOWEE010000286.1 GCA_030638625.1 Methanosarcinales archaeon | reverse complement strand
GTGTTCACACTGCTGGTTTCACCAACGGAAAGCATACCGAAGTTTAAGGTGCCGGGAGTGACCACCAGTGATATTGCAGGTACTATGGTTGCGCTTAGTGACACTGATGAGGAATCGCTCTGTGTTGATGCAGTTAGTGTGGTAGTCCCTGAAATTCCGTTCTTGGTTGCCGTTGCGGTAATGGTTCCCTCACTGGTAGCATTGATGGATATAATAGCAGTTCCCTGGGCATTTGTTGTACCGTTTCCGGTGGCACAACCACTTAGGGATATAGCTGCGCCTTCAACAGGTGTACCGTTATCGGTCACTGTGAAGGTTACGTCGGTAGGTATACCCACATCCACGTTTGTCGGACTTGCTGAGATTGATAGGGTAGAAGTGAAGTTTATTACTAAAAATGCATTCACCGCCATCATGGAGTCTCCAATATCACGAATACCTGCCATGTTATTACTGGACTCCAAATAACTACCAACATCCCTGTTATCGACTGCAATCTGCTGTTGGGAGGAAGGTGCGTCCAATGCACCAATCCAATTCCGGGTGTTAAATATCAGCTCGTTCATATCGAGATCACCTTTATCTGCACCCTGTACCACACTTACCAATGTGGCATTCTTCACGGCATTGGTATCAATTGACCCGCTAAAATCAACATACGTAGTCGCGGTTTCAGGTGTGGTACCATAGGTATCCTTTGAAGAGATTATATCAGCCCCTTCTGCAATCCAATACTCAATCTCCTCTGCGCCTGAGTTTTCAAGCACCACCAGCAGCCCAACACCATACATTGAGAAACTCTTATCCGTGCCAATATTCTTTACAACAGTAGTGTAATTCTTAGTTGCAGTCACAATATCAGTTACATTATATGCATAGGTCCCGTATGGATAATCATAGGTACCGAATCCTTTCCTGTCAGAGTAATTCTTATCAGATGCAATAATCGTTCCATCAAATGTTACTTCCATCTGGGCATCGATACCGGTGCTGGTAACTGTATCCTTGCTCCACGTCCAGTAAGTATAGAGTCTTGCCACCCTAACGCTGTATCCGGTTGGGATCGTTATATTCGTCTCTACCGGATACACTGCATCTGTTGTCAGGCCTCCTGTATATGTACTATTGCCAAGTGAATACATCAGGTCACCATTAATCTTCTCGTGCCTGTATATTGTCATCGGATTATTCCCAAAATAACCGTTGGGCTTTCGTGTCACTACCAGAACAGCACTTACCGGAAAGAGGGTTGAGTCATTGACCCTGTCGAATTCTACGGAATTGTCGGAAGATGCAAGGACATCTGTTACATTCCATTCGTCCATATCAAAATACGACCCTTCGGCCCCATCTGTAGCATCGGTGGCGACTATGTCCCCATTCATCGAAAGAGTATCATTATTACCGGCGCTACCTCCTATGTAGGATGTCCAGAGTTTAGCACTTTCTATCTCGGTTATGCCTACAGTACCGTTAAAGATAGTTGTAGTATTATTTTGTGCTTTACTGTTCAGGTACTCATTCCCTTCATTTATCCAGTACTCCACCTGTGGCATACTTGCATTTTCGTACACTGCTACAAGTACTATGGCGTAAACCCTTCCATCGATGGTACCGTTAGTGGTTGCTATTGCAGTATTTGAACCGGAGGTTACTTTGTCAGTTACATTATATGATACCCAGTAGACCCCTGACCCTGCTACATAGACATTTGAATTCAGGTCATTTTCACCCAGAAGTGATATGCTCCCCAGATCAACGCTATTTATTTGTGTGCTGATATTGCCGGTAGAAACATTGTCCGTCCCCCACACTCCCACATATAATTTCGCGTACCTGATGGTTCCGGATGGCACGGTAAATACCTGGGTATATGGCGAGGCAGCCAGCCCGTGGCCGCCGTCAACATATACCCCCCCATTCAGGGTTTCGTGTCTAACATTAGTAAGAGGAATCCCTGCATAATCATATACTGCCACTACCGGTACCACCTGCAAAATGAGCAGCAGCATGCAGACCAGCCAAGCATAACCAATAAATTTCCTTATGTTTCTTTTCTCTACAACTTCCATGTGAATTTCCCCCGATTAATAGTGTCAATTATTACGAATACATCAATCAGTAACATTGATGGCATATAAATATTGCCATATGTACTATTGGAAGCCACAACTCATGGAAATAATACAGTGGTTTGTTAAAAAATTCAGTTCAATGCAATACTTTTCATTAAATCTCACTGATACTATGGATTAAAAGAAATTGAAAAAAAGTGGAAGTTATAATTTTTCTATTGCCCCGCGAAGATGACTGCCCGCCTTGTCCATAGCCTCTGCAGCTAATAACAATTCAGTTTCAATATCCTTGCGCCCCATCTCTCCGGCTTCCAGTGCTTGCTTTCGAAATCCAGCTGCATGGCTGCTATTATGCTCAGCCCAGTGTTCAAGTTTTATCTTTAATTTTTCAGGTTCCATGTTACATCATCGCTCCTCTCACCTTTTTAGCAATATTGTATCCTATTGCCCCCCCTATCAGGCCTCCGATAGCGGCAATGCCCACTTCACCCCAGGCATACCAGGGGGCATAATACACCTTCCAGACGGCAGGCGCAAAAAAGAAATAGAACATCCAATAAGCGTAAGCGCTCCTTGCCACGGCATAGATTATAGCAGTGCTCCGCCGGTCTGCATAATCTTTCTTGAATAACAATACCAGTATGTCCACGATTATGCCTTCGGTCATATACCACCCCATCCATACAGTGATATTTGTGCCCCATACGATGAGTGCAACAAGTTCAACCACTGTGAACAGCAGCGTAGCAGTCCCCGGCTTTCTTACAAGCTGGAGAGCTATTATCATCAAAACAGCAGTGGGTATGGTGAACAGCAATCCGCCCAATGGACCCAGCAGGTCATTGAAGGTCTGCCAGAACCACCTGAAAACTACACCGATAAGCCCGGCCAGGAGGGCTATTGTAATGAGGTCAATGGTAGTGAACGCTTCGAGCACATTGAATTTCCATGCAATTAAAAAGGCCAATAGAATGATGGATATACTTGCCAGCACAGTAGCATAGGTTATCCAAGAGGGGGGAGGTACAACCTCAACATCATGGGTATAGCTGCTGGAATGTGGGGCGGCGCCATCCTCGTAACTGGCTGAGATTACAAAACTTCCTTTTTTCTTGTATTGGATTGACTCGGGTGGTTTTACACTGAAAATAAAGGATATGGATTCACCCGGCTCCAACTCACCGATGCTGGCTGTTATAGTGTTATTATCAGCACTGATGTTTTTCATAGCCTGTATCGGAATTTCGATATCCATTCCAAGGGGGACATCTACTGATACCAGGATGTCGTGAAGTATTTCATCCCCTGTATTAGTCAGAGTGACCTGTCCCCTCTCATGCCATGATACACCTGCAACCAGCCGGTCTTCCTGATAAATTTCTTTACTTTTCAGGGGTATGTCCATACCGATTTCAAGTTCGGCAGCCGCTAAATGAGGCAGGAAAACAATCAGTAACAAAATGAAGGCCAGACGCTTCATTTTTTCCTCCTGACCATGTATACAAGGAACAACAATGAAAGGACAGTAACCAGAACAACTGCTATCGGTACACTTGTTTGTTTTGATTCGACCTTTGTATTAATCTGAATGTAATCTTCTCCCTGGTCTTCCATGTACTCTACCGCAAGAACTGCATTGAAAGGATGAATATATGACTCTTCCCCACGGTCGAAGCGGACTGAATTATTGGCATCAACCATAAATTCAGTAACATCCCATCTGTCCAGGTCTAAATATGCACCTGATTTTCTCCTGCCAACATCTTCGCCCAGCAAATGAGAATTGAAATATAACGTATCCATTTCACCTTCATTTCCTGCAATCATCATAGTCCATAGTGTGGCATTGGTTGTTGCTTCTAAGGGTTCACTCTCGAATGTTACCTCTGAATTGTCATTTTTTCCCATTTCTGACAGGGCATGGTTTCCTTCGGTAATCCAGAACCGGGTTTGTGGCATGGTATCATTCTTATAAGCTGCCACCAGGACAATGCTATATGGCGCGCCGTTTGTGTTATGGTAGGTTACCGATACAGTGTTCAGTCCGGGAGAAAATTCATCAGTAATAGTAAATGCATAATGGCAAACCCCCCAAGCGGCCACATAGTCAGGTTCACTTTTTTCACCAAATTTATCTTCATTAATGCTGACCTCAATCCAGTCGCCTTCGTTGTAATTCCACATGGATACATACAGGCGGGCATATTCGATGTTAGCTGGCAGGTCAAAGTATTCCACATAAGGGTCTTCATAGGTCAACCCATGACCACCACCTACGTAAATCCCACCATGAATTGCACCTTCTGCTATGGTATAAAGTGGAGTCCCTTCTCCCCTCCATTCACCGGCTGAGGCCAGTGGTACCAGTATCAGGATGGAAATTAACAGCATGATCCCCTTCATTTTATAACCCCGGTACTGTGCCGCCATATCCTATAAAACTGAGATATAGCCCGATACCCATGAAGACAAAAATGTAAGAGAGAAAAATATAATCAGCGCGACCCAGTTTTAGTTCGTTTAAGTATGTCCTGTGCTTCGTTGCCCTGAAAGCCCTGGAATCGGCAGCGATAGCCATCTGGCGACCTGACCTTAAAATATTGATGACCAGCGGGAAAAACAGGTATTTCAATGCAACTATCTTGTTAGTGATACCTTTCATCTTAAGGCCACGTACCTGCATGGCATTTATGGTGATGAGACTTTCCTCTATCATGGAGGGTGCAAAACTTACTGCCGAAGAAACCATGAAAGCAATCTCACTTGGAAAACCGAATTGTCTCTTGCCTATCTGGATAAAACGTACAGTTCCGGCAATGAGTTCACTGGGATGGGTGGTGGCCACAAGCAGGAGGGCGGCACTTACCGATGCCATGAACCGGAACGACTGGATGAAACCATACACGGCACCTTCCATATATACATGAATGCCGCCCGTAATGGTTCCAATTACCGGAAAGTGTGCCGGGATGATGGTAAATGTGGGTGTCTCACCCCAGTAATAGAATAATGATTGGGATACCATGAACCCAAAGACCATTGTAAATAGTACAAAAGCAACTGAACTGACCTTCTCCCTGGAAGGGCGAAGGAGTGCCCAAAACGGCAGGGTTGACAGGAATATCGCCAGCAATACCCAGGGCACTCCGGCTGTGATGGTCAGGGTGGAGACACTGAATACCCAGATTAATTTGACCCTGGGGTCTATGTTGTGTATTATTGTCTCCTTTTGTTCGTAACGAAATATTCCCCGCAAAATATCACCAAAGTTATTACGATTTAATGTAAAAGTATTACTTCCGATATAATGCTATATTATTTATACTTAATTAGTGTCAATTGGGTGGATAGAAATAGAAATGATATCAATTGAAAATCTTACTTATCATTATCCTGATTCTGATGAAGCAGCACTTGATAATATCAGCCTCAAAGTCGAAGAGGGTGAGTTTATACTCCTGCTGGGACCCAGCGGTTGCGGGAAATCAACTCTTGTGCAGTGCTTGAATGGTATTATTCCAAAAGTAGCGGGTGGAGACCTGCAAGGTGAGATATCCATAAACGGAAAAAATGTCCGTGACCATAAGGTCTACCAGTTATCCACTGATGTCGGGGTGGTGTTCCAGAATCCTGATACACAGTTATTTGGGTTGACAGTAGAGGCGGACGTTGCCTTTGGCCCTGAGAATTTAGGGATTGAAAGGGAAGGGATCCAGTCCCGTGTGAAGAACTCCCTGGAAACGGTGGGATTAGAGAATTTGAAGGAAAGGTTCACATTCACGCTCTCGGGAGGGGAGAAGCAGAGAACCGCCATTGCAGGCAATCTTGCAATGGAACCTAAAATTCTGGTGCTTGACGAACCGACCTCAGACCTTGACCCGGCAGGTACAAAAGAGGTATTTGAAACACTGAAACACCTGAACCAAGACCAGGGGATTACAATAATCCTGATAGAACACAAAATCGATGAGGTGCTGGCCCTTGCTGACAGGTCGGTTGTGATGGACAAAGGCAGGATAATCCTGGATGGGAATACCTGTGATATTTTCAGCCAGAACCTTGATGTCCTGGAGGGTATTGGCATTCATCTCCCTCAGTTGATGCGTATTTCAAGTTTGCTGGAGGTAAGACCTTCATATCAGGAGATTGTATCTGGCCTGGCTAGTCTTAATAGCTCTTCCAAAGATATGCCAGCGACGTCTTATCCGGCCAGGGGTCAGCCCCATGTGGTATTTGAGAATGTAGAGTATAGTTACCATGGAGGCCACCAGGCATTGAAGGGTGTGGACCTGCAGATAGGTCGTGGTGAATTTGTGGCTATTATCGGACCCAATGGTTCAGGAAAGACCACCCTTTTGAGCTGCCTGATAGGACTTAACAGGCCGTCGATGGGGCGAATTCTGATAGACGGGCAGGATATACGAAAACTGGGCGTAGCTGAACTGGCCCAGGGTGTTGGGTATTTGTTCCAGAATCCTGACTACCAGTTATTTACTGACACTGTGCATGATGAGGTGGCTTTCGGGCTTAAGAACAGGCAATCAAAACCTGATGATATTGATAAGAAGGTAGACCAGGCCCTTGAAATGATGGAACTATCAGATTACCGCGACAGGCACCCGCATTCACTAAGCCGGGGCCAGAGGCAGAGGCTGGCTGTGGCTTCCATATTGTCTATGGAACCTGATATTATTGTGCTGGATGAACCCACTACCGGGCAGGACAGGGGACACCTG
>DAOWEE010000217.1 GCA_030638625.1 Methanosarcinales archaeon | reverse complement strand
CACTTCAGGGTCGAGACTGCATAATATGAGTGGTAGTTCTGTATTCTCCATCACCTTTGAGACTGCATCCCTGAACTTGGTTGGGTCGCCCGATGTTGAGCGCACCGCAATCATATCCATTCTAAGGAACCGTCCCACATAGAACTTCTTGAAATCCCTGATAAAAGTAACCCTTTCCACAAGTTCAGCTTCGGGCATGGTATCCCATACATCAAGGGCAAAACCGGGCTGGTCAAAGAAAGTTAGTTGATGTCGGTACAGTACATCATCGCCGCCCACGGTCACGGCATGCTCACCCACACCGATGGTAACTTCCCTAATCTCGGGCGCCATCAGGTCACTGAGTTCCATGTATTTTTTCTTGTACTTATCCTCAAGCAGTGGTGTACAATCCTCAAGTTGGAGTGACCGGTCAATGACATGGGACCCGAACGCCATGCATGTGGCTTCGCCGCACTCACCGCAATTCGTCTGGGGCAGGTACTTGTAAACTTCAAGGGGGCTGTTTATTTTCATCTTCACACCTCCGCCGTGACCCAGTTCGATATATCCACTGCATCCCTGTCAAGTGAACCATGCAGGCTCTGGGTAATCTCTTTAAGCACAGCCACAGAACCGGGATGCATCATCATAAACAGGTCATTGCCAGCCAGGGCAAGTGTTAATCCGGTCACAATCTCCCAGATTGGACCCCTGTATTCCCTTGGTCCCCAGTCGCTATCCTGTTTCAAAGGCGACTTAACCATCCATGACTCCCTCGCACCCCAGGCATTGGTGGTACCGCTGCTCATCGGGAAGGATAGTTCATCATCCCCGCTAAGCCCGGCCAGGCGGATACGCTCCATATTGGTATAAGCATAATCCAGGCCGTATCCCAGTGCCGCAGTGGTCGGGTCCATAATAATATCCTCACGCTTGACACCGCACTGTTTCATCAGTTTGCGGTTCAGTTCTTTCTGGGCATTTATCTCAAGCTGTGTCCATGACAGCACCGCATGACCATACTGGTTAGCAGCCTTTGCAATGCGTTCATAGTCTAAGTTCAAACTGGCACTGGCCAGCAATGCCCGCTCACCCTCAGCAATTTCGGCCGCCTTTTCAAGCACCTCTGGGTCCTTGTCAGGATTGCCGCTGCCGCCAATCACAATAGGAACATCAACTGCATCAAGCACGTCAGCCACAGTCTCAGCCGCCTCTTTAGCTGATGTATCCTTGATGTTCGGGTCTGTACTGATAAGATGTATGGTCACCATGTCAGCATTATAGTCCTTGACCACCTTTTTGGCCCATTCGGCCGGGCTCTCAATAACATCCTCGTAATTCACCTTTACAGCCTTTGCCATCCCGATAGGCATATCGAAAACATCAATGGTAACGTAATTGCGGTGAGGCATTGGACTGTCGAAATAATATGGCAGTGCATTCTCCCCGCCCAGGGTGATGGTATTTCCCCTGCTTCCGCCATCTGCAGATGTTGCTCCCAGGACAACTTCCTGGATAGGGTTCTTCCACTCATCCATCCTACCCACATCGAATTTAGACCTCAACAGTTCCTGTGGTCTGCTAACACCCGGAACTGCCGCCTGGGCCATTGAGCCGAACAACTGGTCGACAGGATAACCCATTAATCGTGATATGTTTATCAGATGCTGGGCAATCTGCGCAGTTTCATGTCCCAGCATATATGCCAGTTGTGGATTGAGTCCGCCACTGGCATCCATCTCCAGCTCAATGTCGCCTTCAATGGTTACACCTTCAAGGGCTTCCACGTCCATACCATTGAACAGGCTGCCCAGTTCAGATAACTTGATCTTTTTTGACATAGTGATTCCACCTTATTTCATTGCATGTTTTGCTAATAATTGTAAATCTGTGTTCTTAAATCCCCAATTTCATAATAATGTTTTCCATCTCAACCGCCGCAGGCGATGTATCAGGCAGTTCAATCAGCGGCCTGCCATCAAGGTCGAACTGGGCAATATCATCGTCAAAAGGTACCATACCCGCAACCTCAAGTCCTAACTCCTGTGCATATTCGTTAAGACGCTCACGGTTTTGCGGTGTCACCTTATTGAGTATCACGTGCATCTTCTTTATTTTCAGGTTCAGTTCTTTGACAAGGTCCCGTATCCGCTCAGCGGTCATGAGCCCGCGCCTTGAACCATCGGTAACAACCACAAGTTCGTCCACGTCCCTGATAATGCCCCGGCTCAGGTGTTCCAGGCCGGCAGCAGTATCAATAATGGTCAGGTCATAATTCTTCACTACCCTGTCCATGATACCGCGCAGCATATTATTGGCAAAACAGTAACACCCAGCCCCTTCTGGCCTGCCCATGACCAAAAGGTCATACCCGTGCTGTTCGGCAAGTACACTGTATATCTTGGACTCAAGCAACCGTTCCTTATCAGTATCCGGCGGCAGATTATCCCTTTCTTCCAGCAAAAACTCGCGCTGGTCGCCCACAGTTTCCTCTACCTCATCACCCAGAGCCTCTGGCAGGTTTGTGTCAGGGTCAGCATCAATAGCAAGAATGGTCTGATCCTTTTTCACAAGTGAACGGATGAACATGGCAGTCACAGCAGTCTTGCCAGTACCCCCTTTACCGGTAATTGCAATAACTTTCAATCTTTACCTCGAACAATTATTCCTTATTGCTCAGTATGATCTTGTCAATGGTGACCTTTGCATTCTTTAAGATTACCTTCACACCACCGCCGCCACCCGTCATCGGTGGGAGGTTTTGCAGCATTGCCGGATCAAATGCGGGCATACCGACCTGTGGCATACTGACGGCACCTGTCTCAGTTACTGACTCATCTTCAGTGGGCTCTTCTTCCTCAGTGGTCCATCTCTCAACAATAGGATGCCCTTTGTCGGTAAGGAATTTCTTAAGTGAATCAATATCCTGGACATCCTCTTCAGTGGCAACTTTATCCACAATATCTTTAGGAATATCTTCAAGCACTTTGTCCTTGAGGTGTTTTGGCATCCAGACAACCCGGTCCCAGCCACCGTCAGACTGTATGAATTTGGGTGAACGGAAATAATTGATACCCACACCAAGGAATCCCATAACCTGCTTACCGCCGCCGGTCTGCCCAGCCATGGTACTGAATGCCAGTCCGTTAGGAGCATTACCGGTAAAGTCCCTGTCAACCCAGCCGATACCATCCACTTCTGGTAAAAAGAACCCGACAACTTCAAAACAGCCGCATGAAGTGTGTGGGTACTCGAAGAAACTGTGTATCTTTATCCTGTTATACTCGCCGCCAGAGAGTTTCTGGGCGACTTCATTGACACCGGAATATTCTCCACTTAACTCATCCAGACATTCACCCTTCTCAATAGCGAACTGCGGCCCTTCGGGGTCCACCTTTGCAGCCGCACGGCCGTCAAACCAGTTGATGGCTCCGCATAGTGCAATACGGTCAGGGGAAATTACACAAACACTGGTTGGTGCAAAACTCTGACACAGTGAACAACCATAGAACTCTTCCACATCCTCATCATGCAGGTTGCGTGTCCGGTCGTCCCTTGCAGAGTATCTCTCCATAGCTTTGGCCAGTTCCTCTTCAACCTTTGCCAGATCAGTGATGTAAGTGGCCTCGATCTTCTCGATAAATGTCAATTCATTCTTGAACAGCATCATGGAAGCCTTTGCAATCTGTTCAAAGGAATTTAGTCCTTTTGCAATGGCATCCTTGTTAATCCTGAGCCACACATCATACCGCTGGTTCAGGTGCATTACACCCTGGAAATAATTCTGGAAATCGTGGTTCCGCCTCTCAACAATAGCCTCAAGGTCAGGTTCCACCAATTCTCCTGCGATGCGGTATATCATGGCCAGTGGATAACGTCCACCCTCTTCCATTTCAGAGAGTTCAGGGCCGATAAGCGTGAATTTACCGTCCTCTATCTCGTCCAGTCCTACAGCATTTACCAGTTCGAACCCTTTGGATTTCGGACCAGCCAGTTCAACATACATATCATCCTTACGAACTCTTTCCCCTTCAAACATAGGGGATATCTCAAACGGGAATTCATCTGCCATTGTATATCCTCACGATTTTTTTGTATATAGTAGATTATTCTTGTCAGCGATTCATTATAATTGTGCTACAACTACATCCAGTGCCTTTAAAAAATCGTCCGGTTTAAGGTTCCCGAATGATTGTTGGGCATTTGGATGATAGTGCCTGTCAATAGAGATTATCTTAATTTTTGTGAAATTCTTCAGGGTAGACATTAACTGGCTGGCATAGTAGTAAGTATGCCCGAGGAATATGGTTGTATCATAACCTCCTTCACCATCAAATCCCTTCCAGTTAGGGTCTTTCAGGTATGAGACCAACGCGTGTAAATTCACATAGGTCGCATCAATCCCCTCTTCTTTCAACCGCTTAATGCTGTTTCCAGTGGCAGCCACAGGGATGCCCTTTTCAGCCATGCTTTTGACCACATCGATGACACCATCATCACCACCCGCAGTTCCCACAATGAGTAGCGGGCGCTTAGCCTTTGAAATAAATTTACCTGCCACTTCTGCCTTAACGGCTTTAGCAATCTTTGGTCCGGGCACGTTAGCCCTGTCAAAAGGCACCGCATTTTTGGTTGTATCAAGTACTTTAGCAGCCATTATTCGCTCGCCCCCTTGCACAGTCTGAGTACATTTGTGGGCTGGAAGGATACATCAACCTTCCTGGCCGGACCTTCAAGAATCTTTTTCTTGTCCCAGTCAATCTTCCATCCATGTTCCTCTTCCAGTTTCTTGAGCAACTCCTCCCTCTTAGCCAGGGGGAGGTCGGCTTCGCTTCTTACATAAACGTGCCAGTCATCAGGTAGTGCGCCCAGATACTTCTCGCTCAGTTCAATGTAATGGGTCAGCTTAATCATCCGTCCCAGGTTATTGTCACCGGGCCTGAAACAGAGTTTAGCCAGCATGGGAAGGACCTCTGCCTTTGTTTCTGCTGATATCAACATATGTTCAGGTGCAGGTTCTACATTGACCACAGAACCATTCCTTGCATCAAATAAGTTCCACTTATCCTTGTCATATGGCTTACCCAGGTATGCACGCCTGTATTTTGGTCCATGGGGACCCAATACTACAGGTATACCAAGGCGGTTACATCCGGTACCAATGGAAAGTGCTTTCTGGGAATATGCACCCCAGGCCAGACCAACGGCTCCTATCCTGTTCATCACATAATCTGCAATCTCTTCAAAGTTGCCATTAATATCACGTCTGGCAAATATGGCGGCTACTTTGATAGTGGTGGCTGATATATGGGCGTTTGAAACACATGAACCGGTGTTCAACAGGTTTCCTTTAAGGAACCGCCCTCCATAGCGCTCATACAGTGTCTTGCCGTCATCATCTTTGTACATGCCAATATCCATGGCACTGCAGCCTGATGTAACAACAATATAACTCCGCTTAAGCATCTCCTCGGCAATATCATAGATATCACGGCTGCCGTCCGGGTAGTTGGGACAACCCACAATGGCTACTATGCCCGGAGTGGTTCCAAGTACAAGATTGACACCTTCTTCCCTGATTTCCGGGTCCCCTACCTGGCCACGGCCAGTCCTGACTTTACCCTTCTCTTCACGGATAACCTTCTGGGCCGCTTTCTCGATAACATTCAGTATGGGTATGCTCTTTGGACAATCAAATTCACACCGTCCGCAACCTACACATTTATCGTGCAATTCCTCGAACAGTGTCAGGTCGCCTCCAGCCGCTGCTTCCATGGCTTTGTCTATATCAAGGCCCTGCGGGCAGCCAATAACACATGCACCGCACATGGTGCAACTTGAGGCCAGTTTTTTGAACTCATCATCGTCGGGCAGTGCAGTGATACCTTTCTCCTTACGTATTGGCGCCATCTTCATGACAAGTTTCGGGGCCAGTTCACCGACTTTTTCATAGTCGAACAGCAGGGCACCAGGTTGGTCACCTGATGAGAGGTCACGGATAATGTCATCAATATCATCTTTGGTCCTGTCAGGCAGACCATACATAATCTTATCATTGGTGGCAATGACCGGAATATGAAGCTTACTGGTTTCCCGCATCATATCGGCCCTGACACATTGTTCATCCACGATTATCAGGTCTGGGATGCCGGAGCGGATGTATTTAAGTTGCTTTGATACAGACCCCACTATCTTTGCCTTATCATTGACCCGGGTCATGTCATGTGCTGTGCAGCACAGGCCAACCAATTCGATTTTGTCAAACAGGTCATGCTCTTCCATATAGTCCATAATATATGTGACTGCAGCCACGTTGTGTCCTATACACAAAAGCACGGGTTTAGTGGAATCAATTATGCCCATACCTACATCGGCTAATGGGGCATCTTCCTGGCTTTTTGGCATATCCAGGCATGATATCTGAATAATATCAGAAACTTCCATGCCAAGATGGTCTACCATACCTGCATGAAGGGCTTTGGATTCAAAGTCTATAGCACTTCCTTCCTGTCCCATGTGAGTCGTAGCCAACAGTTGTGTTAACTGTTCTTCTACATAATCCAGTACTGGGACAAAATCACCAATAGTCTCTGGTTTGATACCCATTATGGTTTGGGTGAGTGGTGCTTTTATGTCACTGGGCCCAACATCGATAGGATAATCTGCTCCAAAACGCTCGATAAGATTATTTAACAGGTGTCTACCGTGGCCCGAATGGGCGGCTGCACCTGTTAGTGTTCGAAGCATTGCTTCACGGGCCTGGTGGGCTTCCATGTTGATACCGCAAGCACCTTCTTTGTTGCCTGTCAGGTCACATTTACCATAGGTACAGTAACAACACATATCACAAACAGGCGAATATGCAGCTTCATACCGGTCCAGCAGCTTCAAATCCCAATCCCGCAATTCATGTATTTCGGGTGCAGGAGTTAGACCTTTAGGTATTTCTTTTTCCTCTGCTTTACCAGATGAAACAACACTCCCGATGTTTATCTGGACATTTTCCAGGTTCTCAATGGTGAATCGGCCCTTTTTAATTGACATTGGGTTGAAATCTCCTTTTAAGATAAGATATTTAATATCATGGTTTAGACAATTGCGTGGTTTTCAATACACTTTAAATGCACGTTATTAATTTACTTTATAAATTATTTACAATTATATTTACAAGTCGCTTTAGTCTATTCCAAATCGTTGTGTACACTTGAATTGTTAATCTCATGCCGATTGAGATTACTAGTTTCAGCCCTAAATTAATTCTATATTATTAAACGCTTTCGCAAATATCACGATTATTAAGCATATACAAAAATTTAAGTATGAAGTCCAAAAGCAATATGCTAATAACATATAAACCAACCATTTACCAACAGGAATGATTCAAATGCTTGTGGCAGGTGTGGATGAAGCTGGAAAAGGGCCGGTGTTGGGGGCCATGATAGTAGCCGGGGTAGTTATGGAAGAGGAACGGCTGCCAGAGTTGTTGCGATTAGGAGTGAAAGATTCAAAGGTCCTGTCCCCGGTGCGACGAAATTACCTGTCAGCAAAGATAAAGGAAATTGCTACAAGTTACCACATATTTGAGGTAAGTGCCGCCCAGATAGACGAGATGCGCAAGATAATGACCATGAACCAGTTAATGGTTGTAACTCATGCGAAAGTATTGGAAAACCTGCGGCCAGACCTTGCATATCTGGATGCTGCTGATGTTAAAGAAGAAAGATTCGGGGAGAATGTGAAAAAGCGGTATGCTGCTCCCATCGAGATAATAGCAAAACACAAAGCAGATGTAACCTACCCAATAGTGGCAGCAGCGTCCATACTTGCCAAGGTCCATCGAGACCGGACCATACAGGATATGGAAAGGGAAATGGGAGTGGTGCTGGGCAGCGGATACCCCTCTGACCCCAAGACCAAGAAATTCCTGGAAGAGTGGATAAAAGCACATGAAAGTCTTCCTGATATTGCGAGACATTCATGGAAAACATCAGAAAACCTGCTCGAAAAGATTTGTTCATCAATGGAAATTAATAGCGCAAATAATAAGTAACAATAAATCATGATGGATTTATCGAGATTCCTCGAGATTTTAATGAGATGATGATATGTCTGAGAAAACTTATAATGAACAACCATGTGGAT
The DNA here is from genome assembly GCA_030638625.1 of Methanosarcinales archaeon. Classification (GTDB taxonomy): domain Archaea; phylum Halobacteriota; class Methanosarcinia; order Methanosarcinales; family Methanocomedenaceae; genus Methanocomedens_B. The sequence goes on along the minus strand of DAOWEE010000217.1, from coordinate 1,492 downwards.
ATTGTGCTGGTACCGGAGAATCAGAAGGAAAAACTTGTATTGTCTGTAATGGCAGTAAAACTTTCATGGTAAAAGATCCTGCATTAAAATGCCAGTTTTGTAAAGGCAGAGGTTATATGATGATTGGAACACCCTGCAGAACCTGCAGAGGGAAAGGCTGGATGGGTATCAAGCGGAACTAATCAAATTAATAATTAAATCATATTTTTTGAACATTGCCAGCAGGTCATCTGTACCTGCAGCAATCATTTACTTGCCAGTCTGGCATCTTTCACTGTAAAGGCGCCCATATCTCCCATCCAGACTGTTTCAGTATCAAGTATTTCTATCCTTGATGTGAAAAAGGGTGCATCCAATACAAGAGTCTCATATTCGCCCCCCTCGCCACAGATATGTATTCGATAGCGGCGGCTGAGTTCAAGCAGTTCATCTATTGTAGCACTGTCAATAACCCTACCCAGCCACTTTTCATCCAGCCCCATAGCAGCCACCTGGACAATCCTGATATCCATGACACTGATCATGTCCCTGAGCAACTGCTCAGGGTCCCGGTGCCACAGGGGTTCAACCACTTCAAGCCCCAGGTCATCGCATATCCGGTGTACCCTGCTACCCTGGTATACCGATTCGATGGCACCCACAACCACACCTTCAACATCCAGGGCACCCAGTGCACGTTCAAGGTCTGCCAATTCCTCTTCCTTCTCGCCCCTGCTGGTTTCAACCACAAGTGGAATGCCGCATGCCCTGGATATCATTTCAACCAAATGGATGTTGATGGAATGAAACATGTAGGAATCGTCCCTGTCAGGTTTGATGGTCACCAGGTGGGTCACCTCATGTCCGGCAAGTTGGGCAAGATGGACAGCGAAGATGGAGTCCTTTCCGCCAGAGGTAAGTGCTGCCAGTTTCATGCTCTATACATAGCGGTAACAAATATAAATATATATAGTTTCAGGGCAACTTCCTCCACCATATGAACGAAAGCGAACAAGCCGGTGAACTGGTGGACATACCCAGAATACTCATTGCAGGAGACCGCTCCTCCAGCGGTAAGACTACCATTTCCACTGGCCTGATGTCAGTGCTGAACCGCAGGGGGTTGCGTGTTCAGCCATTCAAGGTGGGGCTTGACTATATTGACCCCAGTTACCACACAGAGGTCACTGGCCGTCCCAGCCGTAACATAGACGGTCACCTGATGAACCGTGATGCGGCACTGGAAGTGTTCCATCATGGTATCAGCTACGATGGAGGTGCTGATATTGCAATCATCGAAGGAGTAAGGGGATTGTTCGAGGGGCTGGAAGGCCTGAGCGAGACGGGCAGCACGGCACAGGTCGCCAAGATACTGGATTGTGCTGTCGTTCTGGTGATTGATGCCCGCAGTATAACGCGCAGTGCGGCTGCCGTAGTTATGGGCTACAAATCGTTTGACCCTGAAGTGAACATAACAGGTGTCATCCTGAACAATATCGGCGGCGTGAGACAT
>DAOWEE010000292.1 GCA_030638625.1 Methanosarcinales archaeon | reverse complement strand
GGGCGTACCCGGAAGCACCACCTGTTCATAACTGGATTCTGCTTTATCCACATTGCTGCGAGCCTCTTCCAGGTCATCTTTTGCCATATCCAGTTTTGCTATGACTGCATCATTATTGTCAAGTTCTTCAGCCTGTGCACGCAGTTTGGCTTCAAAGTCCTCGGCAGTATCCAACTGGACATTTGCACGGTAGATCAGGGTCATTCCCGTATCCCTGGCAACATCGGTCAACAGTTCAATGTATTTACCCACCATTTTCAGGGTTACCAGTCCCAGTTCAAGCTGGTTTGAAATACCATCTACATCTGTCCTGAGTTCATCTATCTTAGCGAGATTGGTTTCCACGTCGGTGTGGATGGTGTCTTTCAGGTCATCTGGCAGTTCAGTGTTCTCTGCTGCTTCCAGGTCCTTCCACACCAACCAGGTTTCGGCTTCATCCAGGGCTGCATATAGCACATCTTTTCCTGTATCTACCACTGCCTGCCTGTTCTCTTCGCTTTTATCACCTGCAAATACCAGTTTTGCGTCTCTGTGTATCTCCTGCTCACTAAGACTGGCCTGTTTTGCATCCTTCCATTCCTGTCTTGCTTCACTTGCAGTCAAAGCACTAACGGCAGTGACCTGCATCAGCAATAAGCCAATGAAAAAGAAGGCTATTATTGTTTTTCGAATCATTTTTCCACCTTTTTTGTTTTAGTTCATAAAGTATAACTTTATGTAGTCGAGTTAATCCGACCGTAGGGAGGATTTTCTCGTTCAAATAACTAACAGTTACATTTTTTGTTCATGATATTTAAGATTCTCTATAGATTTAAATTCAAAGAGTTATCCTTGTGATTGATCAGGATTACTTTTGATTGACTTTTCAGTCCAAAAACATATATAATTCTGCAACACATGTGTTACATATGGATACAACTATCCGGAACATTGACCCTTTCATCTACAAGAAAATGAAAGCAAAAGCCACAGCCGAAGGTATTACCATCGGGGAAGCTGTCAACAGGGCCATCAAGACGTGGTTGAATATTGAGCCAAAAAAGCACACGAGTATCCTCGAAATCAAACCGGAACACTTTGGAAAACAATATCGCCATTTGAGTGAAGAGATTGATGAAATCCTGTATAAAGAGGAAATGGCTTGATGTTCCTGGACTCCAGTGTCATTATTTCTTATAAGAATGCTGATGACATAAATCATAAAAAAGCCCTGGATATCTTTCATCATATCAGCAAGGGAAAATATGGTAAAGCAGTTATTTCCGAATTTATTTTTTCAGAAGTTACTACAGTCCTTGCACTAAAAATAAACATGGATGTTGCAGTTGAGGTGGGGAATGTACTACTTGATGCCAGGGAAATTGAAATTGTGAAGGCCAGTGATGTATTTGAAAGGGCATGGGAAATATTCAAGGAACAGGGAAATACTAATTTCAGCTTTGTGGATGCATCCATCTTAGCATGTATGGAACTGGGAAATATCAAAAGAATTGCAACCTTTGACAAGGATTTTCTTAAGATAGAATCCCTGGATGTTGTGAGAAGATGATTTTTACAATTAATAACAATATATTAAGTCAATAACAACCGTATTTGAATGTGAATATCCATGATTCGCACATTCATAGCAGTGGAACTCCCTGAGCACATAAAAGAGGCCGTCCGGTCAATTCAGCAGGAAATGGACTTCAAGGGCCTGAAACTGGTGGAACCAGACCTGGTGCACCTGACCATGAAATTCTTAGGTGATATCCCGGAATCACAGGTAGAACCCATTTCAGATGCCCTGGCCGGTATTGACTGCCCCCCGTTCATGGCCCATATCGCAGGAGTGGGCGTGTTCCCAAAACCCACTTACATGAAAGTGATATGGCTGGGGGCACAGGGTGAGTTCGAACGACTGCACAGCGAAGTGGAGCGCGTCCTGAAAAGTTTCAGGTTTAAGAAGGACCGCGGAAAATTCACAGCCCATGCCACCCTTGCCAGGGTCAGGCACCTGGATAATACTACAAAGGAACAACTGGTACAGGTGCTGGCCAGGCTGCAGGATGTAGACCTTGGAGAGTTCACTGTTGATTCCATTGCATTCAAGAAGAGTACCCTGACACCCCAGGGACCAATTTATGAAACCCTGAAAGAAATCCCATTGTAAAGATATAGACCCAATGTAATTACGATATACATGAACATGAACAAAAGTGAAATAACACAGGAAGTCCTGGGCAGGATAAAACCCACCAGGGATGAACAGCAGAGGATGCAGAAAGTCGCCGACCATATCATATCCCTGGTTGACAGGGTGGCCGCCGGACTTGACTTGAAGGACGTCACAGGCGCGCTGGTAGGCTCTGCCGCTAGGGGGACATGGATATCGGGTGAACACGATCTGGACATATTCATCACCTTTCCCGAAGATACTTCTAATGAAGAACTGAAACATTCAGGATTGAAAATCGGCAGGCAGGTCTCGGCTAATGCTGACCGGTATGAGGAGCGATATGCAGAACATCCCTACATCCATGCTTATTTTGGCGATTATGAGGTGGACCTGGTGCCATGCTTCAGGGTGGGCAGTGCGGCGCAGATAAAATCAGCAGTGGACAGGACCCCCTTCCACAACCAGTTTGTCCTTGAAAGAATAAATGGACTTGAAGATGACGTGCTGCTATTAAAACAATTCATGAAAGGTGCTGGAGTGTATGGTTCAGACCTCAGGACCGGCGGATTCTCTGGCTACCTGGCAGAACTGCTCATCATCCATTACGGTTCGTTCATGGATGTGCTTACTGCTGTGGACGGCTGGAAACCAGCCACTGCTATTGACATTATGGAACACCAGGACAAGCAGCACAACGACCCGCTGGTTGTGGTGGACCCCACTGACCCGGGCCGCAACGTAGCAGCAGCACTGACATTGGACCGGTTTGCAGGATTCATTGACAGGG
>DAOWEE010000088.1 GCA_030638625.1 Methanosarcinales archaeon | reverse complement strand
TTCTATTTGTACAGAATCCTCGCTGATGGATTTTGTGCCGTCAGCATTAGTCCAGCTTGCGTGAATAGATATATTATACAGACCTTTTGTCAAAGGAGCCGGAAACCTGAATTTTACTTCTTCGGACCGGTATGTTGCATCCTCAAGATCGATGGTAGATGGCAGGGAATTACTCTGGACCACAAGACCGTCAGGGTCAATATCAAGTTGTAGATCATCAATTTTTACATCCCCGACATTCCTGATCTTCATACTTGCAGTAATTATCTCATCCAGTATGTATTCATCATTTTCAGTAGTGATATCCACTATCAGGTAACCTGAATCACCAGGAGTTTTCTCTGTGACAAATAGAATCTCGGCTCTGGGAGAGTAAGTGCTGCCAAAGAGCGGTAGGACGTTGATATCAGTGACATTAATGCCTTTCAGCCTGATATTATCATCATCAAGGTAATACCAGTTTGATTCATTTTGTTCAATAATGGCACCCCCTACATATTCACCATTATCAGACACATTTACCGTGACCTTGCCGTACCCGTCGAATTCGACAACTGTTAATGTATAATCCCCTTTTGATACTGTGGGATTTTCGAGGCTGAGAATGAATGTGGCACTGTCCCATTCAGCAGCAGAAGCATTAGGAACACCTGCACATATGATTAGCAAGGTGAGGATAAGTATCTGTTTTATCAGGCGGCTCCCCTCCTTAACCAGTAGGCTGATGCCAATAAGACAATAACCAGTAATATGGAAGGTCCTGTTAATGGACTGGTGGTGTTATTGCCAGGGACATTATCATCGGTAAGGTTCAAGTCTTCCGGATTCTGCAATGTCTTTTCAGAACCTGCTCTTCTCGGGGTTAGTGCAAGTGATTTTACAAGTACGAATTCAGTTGCTGAATTGTTGGCACCGTCTATTGCACTGACGATAATCTTATTGGAACCGTACACAAGTGTAACCAGGGAACTCCATGTATCCCCGGAAGTATCAACTTCGGCTCCATTGACCAGTATTGTAATGTCATCACTTGTATCTTCAATGGTTCCGCTGATTGTAATCGTATCCGAGTCCACTATCTTCCCATCTACGGGTTTATCGATTGTGATCTCCGGAGGCGTGAAATCGATAACGTTCACAATCAGGGGCGAATTTTTATTATTTATCTCGTTTAGTTCTGTTTTTTTATCATTATGGTCAACGTATACCCATAATTCATGCTCGCCGTCATGGTCGGGTTTCCAGCTAAAATCCACATCCCTGGTCTTATCTGTTGTCAATGATGATATGGATGCTGTGGACACCATTTCATCATCCACATAAAGGGCCGCCTGGAAACTATAAGCCGCATCTTTGCCGATATTTTCAATAGTGGCAGTGATGGTATTACTGCTTCCGGCATATAAGGTGGGGACTGCTACATTGGATACTGTCAGGTCTGAATCTCCTTCTTCCTGGGTATGGAGGGTTAGCACGGCCAGTACCGGATGCAGACGTTCTTCAACTCCCCGGTCGAATGTTGCCTTGTTCTCATCTTCAGCAAGATGATCTATGACATCAAATGTCTTAAAGTCAAAATAATTCTTTGAATTGGCGATATCATTACAGTTATCTCCGTCACAAAGTGTTCCATCATTGAAGTACAGGTAGTCATTTGCTCCATATCCTCCTGCAAGATAAACTGCGGTAAGCCTGGCGAGTGTGAACTTGTCCACATCGATCGTTCCTGGAAACTCAGCAACTGCCTCCTCATTTGTTTCATGCAGGTTAGGATTCCCTTCATTGACCCAGTATTCAACTTCTTCACCATCCGGGTCTTCATACACAGCCACCAGCATAACCCCGTACACCCTGCCGTCAATATCGCCGCTGGTTGTCACGACTGCGTCTAAGGGGCCGGAAGTGGTGTTTGAAGTGACATCATAGCCTATCCAGTACACGCCGCGGCCGGAACAATAAACATCCGGGTTGGTGTCATCTTTCCCTTCAAGTGTCAATGTTTCCAGTTCAATGTCGTTGAACGTGACATCAATAGTGCCGGTCCGTTCATCGGTTCCCCCCCATACACCCACGTACAGCTTTGCCCATTCCACGGTACCTTCGGGCACATTGAAATCCTGGGTATAGGGAGTATATTCCAATTCATGGCCACCATCTACGTACACCCCGCCTATGACAATGCCATGTTTTGCCATCTTAAGCTGGTCCGAGTACGGGCTGCCATCGGGGTTATAGTCTGCCAGTACCGGATGTAATGAAAATAACAATAGCACAGCTAACAATGTTTTCAGAATAAGAACAGGCATTTTTGTTGTTAGATTTGTCATAAGATTGTATCACGCTTTTTCTTTCTGATAAAGAGCAAGATTCCCAAACCAGCAATAACCAGTGCCAGTAAAATGACTGTTTTCACTCCTGAATTTGACACTGTGGCATGTACAGGTACTTTAATTCCGCTACCCACACTAAAATCAGAATCCGGGGATGATGAGACCACATAAGCCGTAATATCGATATCCCCATTTGCAGAAGTTGGCGGTCTTATTGTGAATGTGACTGCTTGATTTTCACCCGCATCCAGATTGAAAATTTCATGCGATATATCGAACCAGTCAACATAATCCTCATCCACATATACTCTGTAATTTGAAACTTCGCTTCCTGTATTTATTACATAAAGTATTCCCGTATCCGAACTGCCTGCCTGCACACTAAAGTTCAGGTTGCCGGGAGTGACGCCCACTCCTATTGCCGAAATGGTTTGTGGCATTAAAAAAATAAATGCCACCAAGACCAATATTTTTCTTAGCATGATTCATACCACGAGCTCTATGACTGCTGCGCCCAGAATACCAGTGTTCCTTGTTGTGCCCCTACGCCAATATAATTATTTGGCACTTGAAGTGCTACGTTCGATGTAGTTGAGGTATGTGCAGCCATGAATATGCTGTAACTATTCCATGATGCAGAGTTAAGCATTATACCGTCAACGAACAGGTCATTTGCCGTATCTTTTACATCTGTTGTCACACTTATGTCATACCCGCCCTGGTTATCAAGGGTAAGGGTGTTCACACTGCTGGTTTCACCAACGGAAAGCATACCGAAGTTTAAGGTGCCGGGAGTGACCACCAGTGATATTGCAGGTACTATGGTTGCGCTTAGTGACACTGATGAGGAATCGCTCTGTGGTGATGCAGTTAGTGTGGTAGTCCCTGAAATTCCGTCCTTGGTTGCCGTTGCGGTAATGGTTCCCTCACCGGTAGCATTGATAGATATGGTCGCAGTTCCCTGTGCATTTGTTGTGCCGCTTCCGGTGGCACTACCACTTAAGGATATAGCTGCGCCTTCAACAGGAATACTATTGTTTGTCACTGTGAAGGTTACGTCGGTGGGTATACCCACA
>DAOWEE010000019.1 GCA_030638625.1 Methanosarcinales archaeon | reverse complement strand
CCCGGTTACTTACAGGAATCTGCATATGCGGAAACTTCAATAAAGGTTGATGAAAACTATAATAATTCTGCAAATGAAGACACGACAGATGGGCATTCCCATCAACTGGAGACATTTATTGTGCCGTTGTTGTTGGTCCTGATGGCGATGATAGTATTGTTGGCTACATTTACGTTTAATATGATTGATAAACTAACAGGTGCAGTGTCAGCATCCATCATACTGATGGTGATTCTGGCGTATGCTGTCATACATTTGCTTATAAAAAAAGAGTAAAATATAGAGGAATATTATGAAATATGTCATTGTAACCGGCGGTGTGATGAGCGGACTTGGTAAGGGTATTACAGCCGCATCAATAGGAAGGATATTGAAGAACAAAGGTTACGATGTGACGGCCATCAAGATTGACCCGTACATCAATATCGATGCCGGGACAATGAGTCCGTTCCAGCATGGTGAGGTTTTTGTGTTAAAGGACGGCGGGGAAGCTGACCTGGACCTGGGTAATTATGAACGGTTCCTTGATATTGAACTGACCCGGGAGCATAACATCACAACAGGAAAAGTGTACCAGACAGTCATCAATAAGGAGCGCAGGGGCGATTACCTGGGTAAGACTGTGCAGATAATTCCCCATGTCACGAATGAGATAAAGGAAAGGTTGAGGAATGTTGCCAAAGACAGCGGTGCTGAGATATGCCTTGTAGAAGTAGGTGGCACGGTGGGCGATATAGAGAGTATGCCGTTTTTGGAAGCTGTCAGGCAGTTGCATAATGAAGAAGATATGAACGATGTGTTCTTCATACATGTGACGCTGGTGCCCATGGACGCACAGGGAGAGCAGAAAACCAAACCGACCCAGCATTCGGTCAAGGAACTCAGGGAGTTGGGGCTTCATCCGGACATGATAGTTACCAGGTGTAATAAGCCCGTACTGCCAAGTACTAAGGAAAAGATTGCCCTGTTTTGTGATGTGCCGGCAAAAGCGGTAATAAGCGCCCATGATGCCGAGGATATTTATATGGTTCCCAAGCGGCTGGAAAATGAAGGTGCGGCCGATTACCTGCTGTCCAAGCTGGGACTGAACGCAAAAGATGACCTTAAAGAATGGGACCGGATGGTGGAAAAAATGCGTTCTATCAGCGGTTCTGTAGAAGTTGCTGTGGTGGGTAAATATACCGATCTGGAAGATTCGTATCTTAGCATCAGGGAGAGCCTGAAACATGCGGGCATAGAGGTGGGGTGCAAGGTAAATGCTTCGTGGTTGGATGCCGAGGATTTCGAGAAGGAACCGGAATCTATTGACCAGCTCTCAAAGTATGATGGGATACTGGTGCCTGGTGGTTTCGGGGTGCGTGGCACTGAGGGTAAGATATCTTCTATTAAATATGCCAGGGAGAATGATAAACCGTACCTTGGTTTGTGTCTTGGAATGCAGACTGCGGTTATCGAGTTTGCCAGGAATGTGCTTGGGTTTGAGGATGCAAATAGCTCAGAACTGGCTTCGACAGAACATCCGGTGATAGACCTGCTGCCTGAGCAGGAGGGTGTGATAAATGTGGATATGGGAGCTACAATGAGGCTTGGTGATTATTTTGCTGAACTGACGCCTGGAAGCCTTGCTAATAGACTATATGGTTCTGATGCGATTATTGAGCGGCACCGTCACAGGTATGAAGTGAACCCTAAGTACATCGATGAAATGGAAAAGGCAGGGTTAATATTTTCAGGGAGGAACAAGAACCGGATGGAAATTGCCGAGATTCCTGACCATAAGTTCTTCTTTGCCAGCCAGTTCCATCCAGAGTTCAAGAGCAGACCTAACCGGCCTTCACCACCGTTTTTGGGTTTTGTGACGGCTATGTTCAAGAAAACCAACTAACACCAACCAGCACTAACGAATACCAACTAACATTAACAAACTCTAATTATCAATGCGGCTTTGGTGAACAATGAAGGCGAAAGTTAACAGTTCTGTCCTGAAGGGTGAGGTACTTGCACCCCCGTCCAAAAGTTATACCCACAGGGCCATAGTAATGGCATCCCTGGCAGACCAGACCATTGTAAAACGTCCACTGATGTCTGCGGATACTGCCGCCACTATACAGGCATGCAGGGCACTGGGTGCCGTGATTCAGGAAGAGGACGACAGTCTCATTGTGGATGGTGTGAACGGTAAGCCGATTACACCAGATAATGTTATCGATGTGGCCAACAGCGGCACCACACTACGGCTTGTGATGGCTGTCAGTGCCCTATGCGAAGGTACAACGGTGCTGACCGGGGATGATTCTATCCGCACCCGGCCCAACACGCCACTTATTAATGTCCTGAATCAGCTTGGAGCCAGCGTCATATCCACCAGGGATAATGGGATTGCACCTATTGTGGTGAAAGGCCCAATAAAAGGTGGTGAGGGGGTGATGGATGGGAGCATCAGCAGCCAGTTCTTTTCTGCACTGCTCACGGCCTGCCCGCTGTGCCATGCCAGGACTGTGGTCAAGGTAGATGGTGAATTGAAGTCCAGGCCGTATGTTGAGATTACTATTGAGATGCTTGAAAGTGCGGGTATAGCAATAGAATTGGTTGAAGACGATGAGGGGCACCTGTCATTCATTATCCCACCAAACCAGTCATTCGAATTGACCGAATATACGGTGCCCGGTGATTTTTCTTCGGCGTCATACCTGCTGGCGGCGGGTGCCCTTGCAGGTGACGGACTAACTGTGGGAGGGCTGTATCCAAACAAGCAGGGTGATGCTGCCATAATTCCTATCCTGCAGGAGATGGGTGCCCACCTTGAATGGGACCGGGAACGGGGCGAGGTGAAGGTGAACAAAAGCAAGTTGACAGGTGTGAGGGTTGACGTAAGCATGACACCTGACCTTGTGCCTACACTGGCGGTGCTGGGTGCGCTGTCCGGTGGTGAGATGGTGATAGAGAATGCCGAACATGTCAGGTACAAGGAGACTGACCGGCTGCATGCCATGACTGTGGAACTGACTAAAATGGGAGTGGATATCAGGGAGGAGCCTGACCAGCTTGTGATAAGGGGCGGCGGCCTGCATGGTGCCAGGGTGAGCGGCTGGCACGACCATCGTATTGTAATGGCGCTGAGCGTTGCAGGATTTGTTGCAGGGGATACCGTGATAGATACGGCTGAGTCAGTTAATATTTCTTATCCTGGATTCTTTGAAGCTATGAAGTCACTGGGCGGGGATGTTGCGCTTGAGTAGGTTACTGTCCAGTCTTGAACCTGTCAATAAGGGATGCAATAGGCCGAAATGACCCGAAAAGGTTAAAAGGATGTAATTACCTTAAAGGTCAATCACCAAAGCGTTCATTGTTACTTTGATTATGAGAATGCCTGTGAATTCCCTGGGAATAATGTAGACTAACTTGATTGAGATAAGATTTTTCGAGAATCAATTTTTCAGTATTATCCTTTAGCTCACAGAGCATTTCACTTATCAGGTACGATAGACCCTGAGGTATATAGTAGGTAAATCGAAATGACCTTGGCACAAGGTGTGCTGTCAGGTAATTTTCGTACTGTATCGTGCATTAAGAGGTGCATGAAATACCAGTATTCATTGCTGGAGAAGGAGGACTATTAGGTAATGCTAGATGAACTACAAAAAAGGAAATCTGACCTTAAGGAAAAGTCAGAGGAATACAAGGACAAGCGTAACGATTTAAATACCGAAGCCAGTGCGTTGGCTGCCAAACGGAACGAACTTAATAAGCGCACAAAAGAACTCATTGAAGAAGCACAGGAGCTTAAGACCCAGAGAGATTCCAATAATGAATCTGTGGGTAAGAATAAGGCCCTGCGCGATGAATTGAATGAGAAAGCCAATAAATTTTATGCTCAGATCGATAAGATTAGAAAAGATCTGAATCTTAGTACCGGCCCATCCTTGAAAGAGATGAGGCGTGAAATTGACACTCTTGAATTCAAGCAGCAGACCCAGGTAATGAAACCCAGTACTGAACGCGAACTGGTTGAAAAAATTGGTCATCTTACCGAGGAATTCAAACGCCGCAAGATACAACTTGAAGGTAACGAGGAACTCAAGACTCTTCTTGAAGATGCACAGAAATTAAGGGATGAGGCATCTGTGTACCATGAACAGGTGAAAGTGTTCGCTGATGCAGCCCAGGAATATCATGAAAAGATGATTGCCACTTTCAAAGAGGCTGACAAGGTCCGGGCAGAGTCTGATATGGTTCACAAGAGTTTCGTCAAGGTCCAGGAAACTGCTGACGAACAGCACGGACTGTTTATAAAGACCCAAAAAGAAATACGGGACATTGATAAGACGTTAATGGGTCTTAGAAGAAAGGGCAAGAAATTCAAGGATTCTGCTGCCATGGCACAGACCAAAATCGACGCAGAAGAGATATTCTCCCAGTTTAAACTGGGAGAAAAGATCAGTACAGAAGACTTGCTTGTGTTGCAGAGGTCAGGGTTGCTTTAATCGCACCCTTTCCTTTAATTATTTTTTTCTGTCAAATTCGTTATTGACCAAAATAATACAGTGGTCAGCATGCAGGCTTAACGGTCCCACATTAAGGGATTGGGCACCTGCATCGATTATTTTTTGCTCCTCATCCGGTGTCATACCTACATGGTCGCCCAGGATGAATGTAGCCCTTTGCGGTAAGTTTCCTCCAATCCCATCCCTTATGTCGGTGCCGTCTTCATGGAGATAATACAACCTGTTTTCACTGCCCACATCACCTTCATTACTTTCATCATCTTCATCACCTTGCATGGGTCTGGTGATTAATTCGGACAGCAGTTCCTCAAGGTCTCCCTGGCGCACCCAGACGCCGGGTGTGGACTCTTTCCACCTGATTCTTGCCTTAAGCTCCAGTGCTTTTTTTATAAGCGAACCGCTGCTCCGCTCGTCAGGGTTAAGGTAGCGTACATCCTGACCGATGAATTTTACTATCTTAGGTGGTTCTGGCTCGCCCAACAGCACCAGATAAATAACTACATCCCTGCGCAGGTCGTGGCTTAAGAACAGTGCCGAGTTCACGCAGCGGCACATTATATCCATCCTTCCTGCACTGCCTGGAAGGTCATTCAGACTGAACTGTCCGTCTGTTGCGGCTTTGTGTCCCACTACAATAAACTCTCGCATACGATTGTAAAATGCACAAGACATATATCTGTCTAACGCACATGAATTGTAAGGTAATATTATGAAACTACTGGCACTATCAGACCTTCACGGGGATTTCTCAAAAGTGCAGGCATTGCTTGAGCATGCTGGTGAGATTGACGGCGTACTGGTATCGGGCGATATAACAGATTTCGGGCCGGATGAGAAAGCACTTGAATTTATAGACATGTTCGATGTGCCTGTACTGGCCATACCCGGCAACTGCGACCAGCCCGGCATACTTGAAGTGCTGGATGGTTCTAGTGCAATTAATCTGCATAAGAATTGTTATTCTATGGTCGATACAAGTTTTATGGGATTGGGAGGTTCAAACAGTACACCTTTTAACACCCCGTTTGAACTGACTGAAGAAGATATGGAAGCGGCTCTTAATGATATGCTAAGCTCTTGTTCGGGTATCAGGAATATATTACTGAGTCATGCTCCTCCCTTTGGTTATGTGGATGAACTTCCAATCGGCCATGTGGGCAGCCATGCAATTGCTAAATT
>DAOWEE010000012.1 GCA_030638625.1 Methanosarcinales archaeon | reverse complement strand
GCATATCTCAATGTCTCCGGGTTTTTTCCCTACAAGTTCCACCAGTTTGTTTCTGGAATACTGCATAATATTCACCTTAGTAGTAAGGTCATTAGTTATTCACATTATAGGTAAGGTTTTCGACCAAACCATTAACAATAATTATAGATATTTCTATGTCCTTAAAGTATTGCAGAGAACTGTCTGTTCATGCTTTCAGTTACCTTTATGATAATTTGATTGAAAAGACATCTACAAATAACAAGGAGTAACGGTTTTGGCTACTATCAGCGAGAAGATTTTCAGCAGGGCATCGAATTCGGATGCCCACGCAGGCGATTTTGTGATTGGCAATGTGGACTGTGCCATGGCACATGACGGCACCAGTGTACTGGCAGTGAAAGCATTTCGGGAGATGGAGGTGCCGAAAGTCTGGGACCCGGCACGGATAGTGATTCCCTTTGACCATATTGTGCCTGCAAGCACTGATGTGTCTGCCAATTTGCAGCACGATATCCGGCAGTGGGTACGGCAGCAAGGCATTGCAAACATGTATGATGTGGGTGAGGGAATATGCCACCAGGTATTGCCAGAGCAGGGCTTCGCCCTTCCTGGCAAGTTGATTGTGGGTGCGGATTCTCATTCTTGTACCTATGGTGCCTTTGGTGCTTTTGGTACCGGGGTGGGTGCTACTGACATGGCCGAGATATTTGCATCAGGCAAACTGTGGTTCCGGGTGCCTCAGACCATGCGGATCACGGTTGAAGGTAAACTGGGAAACCAGGTGTCTGCGAAGGACCTGACGCTGAGTGTGATTAAACATATCGGTGCGGACGGTGCCACCTATAAAGCAATGGAATATTACGGCTCAGCCATTGAGGATTTGAGCATTTCAGGCAGGATGACGCTGTGTAATATGGCAATTGAGATGGGCGGAAAGGCCGGGATTGTGCCGCCTGATGAGAAGACTGATGAGTTCCTGAAGGGGCGGGCTGTGGATACTTATACGCCGGTATATGCTGATGAGGATGCCAAATATTGTGAGGAGATAAACATTGATGTGGACGACCTCGCCCCACAGGTGGCCAAACCCCACAGCGTGGATAATGTTTGTGATGTGGATGAGGTGGCTGGGACAGCTATTGACCAGGTGTTCATTGGTTCCTGTACCAACGGCAGGCTGGAAGACCTGGAGGCTGCGGCCCGTATCCTGAAGGGGCGCAGTGTGGCGGTCCGTACTATTGTGATACCGGCATCGCGAAGGGTCCTGCTTGAGGGGATTGAAAAGGGATATATATCCACGCTCATTGAGGCCGGGGCAACCCTGGGGCCGCCGGGCTGCGGGCCGTGCCTGGGCGCCCATCTGGGTGTGCTGGCCGAGGGTGAGGTGTGTGTATCTACGTCCAACCGCAACTTCAAGGGCAGGATGGGGAGGGGGGGACTGCTGTATCTGGCATCGCCTGAGACGGCTGCGGCTTCTGCGCTGAAAGGAGAGATTGCTGACCCTCGGCTGGTATGAAGCGGGCTTCAGACGTGATACATTAGAAACCACAGAGTTCACTGAGGACACAGAGAATTGAAATTGCGCCAGCTCTGTGTATTTTGGTACAAATTCATGCCATTCGTACATTCGTGTTCAATGCACATCTGATACCTGTAATGTAAAAACGTTCATGTTCTATTAATGATATAACTGAGGTTATGCTCCGCGACAAGGATAAGTATGTGATATGGCCTACCTATATCGATAAAGGGAACAGTAGAAGCGGTGGACGTATCATTTCACGGAAGCTTTCAATTACCTCGCCTTTGTTGAAGGAGATTGACAGGGCCGCAAAAGAACTGGGCCTGAACCCGGTGGTGGAGAAGGATAAGGCTTATCCCAAATCCTGGTGGGATGTCAGCGGAAGGGTGCTGGTGGATAAGACGGGTGTGAAGTCGGGGATTGCGAGGGATATTGCGCGCAAGATCGGGGAGATGCGTGGGTAGTGATTGTGAGGTAAGTTGAGATTTTCCGATTGGCTGATTTTTAATTCGTAATCAATATGGTTAATATTATTGCAAATCAATTTCTGAAATTATATTTTAATAATTAAATGTTATAAATTATGGGTAAATTATTAATACTGGATTATCATGGTATTATGGTAAATTATTTACACATATATTGTAAATATTCACTCTTTAGACATAGGTTGTCTAAGTGAAAAACAGATTCGTATGGATGTGGTGTTCCTGGATAGGTGGAATCAGGCTGGCAGAAATGCTGCCAATGATATTTTCATGAGTATCATGCTCATAGATGGGGCGCCACATAATTACCTTCATTTTTTTAAAAATGAGACGTGAGCACATGGAACCAATTGAAATAAAGGCAAAAAGAACCGGATTGGAAAAAGAGCAAGGCAGCGCTTCTAAAAGATTGCCGGGCATTGCAATAATTATGGTGCTCACCCTCATTGTTTTCGGGAACTGGATAGCGGTAGCTATGGCTGCCGGAGGTAATTCCACCTGTGCCGCCCTGTGCCACCAGTATGAATACTCCACTGATTCAGACTTTGCCGGTGCTAACCAGTTGTTCGACAGAGTAACCATGGCAGCCGTGCTCAATGACGAGATGAACAACGGGTCTGTTGTGCTTGATAACCTGTCAACAGCATATATGTTCAGCAGCAGCGATATGGCAACACCGTTCGAGAAATACGAAGTAATGAGTAACGGTTCCTTTGACCCTGCCCTAAACAGCAGTGTATTCATCGACTACACCAACACCACAGCTTTCCTGGACCACGGCACCGTCATCATTCCCAATGGTAGCGGCATTATCCAGTATTACCTTGATGTCAACAATTCAGTACAGGATGCAGGCTTCACTGTTGACAGGAACGTCTCCAATATCAACATCACCTCCAACACCACAGAGACCATCACAGTTACCGTTGAAGTCCTCTCACCCAAAGCCGGAATGATGGTAGTCCTCGGTTTCGCAAACGATTCCAACATCACATCCACACCCGTTTCCTGGTCACAGAACAGTGTCAAT
>DAOWEE010000265.1 GCA_030638625.1 Methanosarcinales archaeon | reverse complement strand
GGGCCCTACTATCTTATCCACAGCAGGCACGGTCTTCGTACCGTATGCCATGGCACCCACTGCCTGCACGCCGCCGACCTGGTAGACGTGGTCAGCCCCTGCAATATGTGCGGCCGCCAGGGTCAGCGGATTCACTCCATCGGGCCCGGGTGGGGTGCAGACTATCACATTCTTAACACCTGCCACCTTTGCCGGAATAACGGTCATAAGTGCTGTGGATGGATATGCTGCCCTGCCGCCCGGTACATATGCACCTACCACTGCCAGGGGTGTGGTTTTCTGCCCAAGCATGATGCCGGGTGCGGATTCCATGAACCACTGGGACTCGCCCAGTTGTGCCTGGTGGAATGCACGGATATTGTCGGCGGCTGTCCTGAGATGCTCTAAAAGGTCAAGGTCAACAGTGTCAAGTGCAGCCTTGATAGTTTCACTATCTACCTCAATATTGTCTATATCCACCCCATCGAACTGTTTTGTGTACTGCCTGACGGCATCATCGCCATTAGTCTTAACATCTATGAGGATGGCGGACACGGTGTCGGTAACATCCTGTATCCCACCTGCCCTGTCAAGTAGGCGCTGTGATTCATTGATAGTAAGGTTGCTGAGGTTTTTGTGTATCATCTACTCTCTGCTAATGAGGCGTAAGTAGATAATATTTGTTTTTAATTTGGTTTTTTCTTCAGGACTTATTTTTCGAAAGTTTATTAATCAATTACAGTGAATTTACTTTTGCTAATGAACACATCAGAAGCAATTTCTACCTACTGGCCGTCATGGCTGTCATGGGACCTTGCAACCCCCATATTTATTTTCATAATTATATTCGCAACCATCTTTTTTGCCAGGCTGGTTGACAGGCTATTGCTGGGGTATTTCAACAATGTCAGTCTAAAACTAAGGGTGAACCCCACAGGTTACAGACTATTGCGGCACCTGGCAGTTGCTGCAATTTACATATTTGGCCTGATAATAATAGTATCCAGCATTCCCCAGCTTCGCACAATCTCTGTAGCCCTTTTTGCGGGTGCCGGTTTTGCAGGCATTGTCATCGGACTTGCCGCCCAGACTACACTTACAAACATCATATCAGGCATATCACTGGCAGTGTTCCAACCCTTCAGGGTAGGGGATATTGTCACCATCCATGATGAGTACGGCACAATCTCAGACTTGACACTGCGCCATACCGTAGTGACCACATGGGACAACAGACGGCTCATCATCCCAAATTCCATAATCAGTGAAGAGGCTGTCATCAACTGGTCAATAGAGGACCCCACAGTCATCTGGCCAGTGAACATCGGCATAAGTTACGATTCAGATATCGACCAGGCCCGCTCAATCATGGAGGAAGAAGCCAGGAAACACCCCAATTCAATGGACCACTACCAGGTCAGCCGGATACACCCGGAAGTGCAAGAAGGCAGTGAAGTCAAGGTTTTGTTAACAGAACTGGGCGATTTTGCAGTAAACCTAAGGTTGATGTTCTGGGTGCGTGACAGAAGCCTTGCCTATGGTACCGGTTGCGAGTTGATGGAATCCATCAAGAAACGGTTCGATGTGGAAGGTATAGAGATTCCCTTCCCGTACCGCACCATCATGTTTAAAGGAGACATGCCCAAAAAAGTGTTCTCAAAGCAGGAAGCCGAAGTTCCAGAAACTGGTGCCAGTGGATTGCATTTCCAGGAAACAGGGGAACCCTCAGATGATTCTGGCGAAAGTGAATAAGTGCTAAATCCTCTTGAACAGTTTATCCAGTTGTGCCCTGCTAAAGGATACAACCGTGGGCCTGCCGTGTGGACAGGTATGCGGATTCCCGGTACGGTACAACTGGCTCACAAGATTTTCCATCTGCTCATTAGTAAGGGATGCCCCGGCCTTGATGGCTCCCCGACACGCCGTACTTTTAATTACCCAATCAGATATCCCGGTTTCATCTTTTATCCTCCCGCCGGACAGTATGTCGCTAATGATGTCATGGACAATGGCAGTATCTTCCATTTTGCCCAGTATATGCGGGATGGCAGTCACTGCATAGGAATCCGGGCCGAACTCTGAAATCTTGAACCCCATCTCTTCCAGATGCGGCATGTAATCCTTTATCAGTATCATC
>DAOWEE010000374.1 GCA_030638625.1 Methanosarcinales archaeon | reverse complement strand
TAAAACAAGCTATTGTTGCTACACACATTGCTGACTTCCAGGCATCGTGCGAAACTTCACGTGACGGTCTGAGTGTACGTTACGCGCTCGGGCTTACGACTCGTCCAACAAACAGTATTGTGCCGGTCTCGATGTCACGAATCAAAAAGACAAAGGGACGATCAACGGTAACTTTAACAGGCTCTTCCGGTGCCGCTCTTAACTCCATTATCACTGCGGAGGCAGCTGCCGCTTCTGTCCCTGCTTCATCAACAGAGACGAATGCCTTATGAACCACATCTGCTATAAACAGATCGAGATTGCCCGTCATACCTGAGAAGTCGGCGCCTCCGGAGAAGGCAACTGGCATACCCAATGCTGCGAGAATTTCCTTTAGACTGAAGTCAGACTCGAATTCAAATTTCGGCATCATCAGAGCAACCTGCCTGTTCTCGATTTTACCAACAATTTCTTCGACTAGCTGGACATTCAGCAAGCCTTCAAATACCTCAAACTTGCCTGCTTCGGGGAGCAAGATCACCATCGAAAGTTCGCTTCCGTCATATGGCAGTTCGATAGCCTGGTAGCCATCACCCTCAGCATAGCCAAATGACTCAGTTTGCCTCATCATCGGCACGGTGACCTCATTTCCATCGAGCAGATGGAAGGGGGCGCCATAAGTTGCATCCTCTTCGAAGGGATACTGCCATGCCGCATTGAAGTAGATGGCATTGGTTAGGACAAGGCGGGTAAGTGTATTAATAAGACCCTTTGGAATCAGATCCTCAATGCGACCTTCTGTCTGGTCACTGACCCAGTTGTTGATGGTAACGCGGGACTCCTCCGGCGCACTTATGAAATCCAGGATCCTGAGTCCGGCACCGTAGTTCTCAGCCAGGAGATCAAGGAATTCAGAGAGGAACTCATAATCCTTCTGGCCCCAGATAGCATTTACGATGTTCAACCGGAAGCCCTCTCCATCCTTATCCTCTGCCCCTTCACCACGGCTAGCTAGTTCGATATCAAGGCCATTGAATGTCGGGTGCAGGCGATTCTGGGGAAGGATAAAACGGAGTGCGTCAGCCATTTGCTGCTCGGTCTCACCGCGGGCACCGGCGTATGTCATAGCAAGAGCCAGCGAGATGCTGTAGGGTGAGTAGAAGAGATTGCCGTCCGTTTCTCTAAGTTCCTGATACAGGTCGAAAGCGAAGGTGCTGTTTCCATTGACCAGAGTTGCCAGGTCAGCTTCATTCACATCGGGTGAAGTTACCCGCTGCTTGTCTGATTGGAGCACCTCACCGTATGTCGGCTGGGCACAAGATATCAGGCCCAACATTAGTGCCGCCACTAGTACACACAGAAACACCTTTTTCATTTCATTTATCTCCAACTGCTATTCGTGATACTTCATCAATATATAACGAAAAACATTGATTTTGGTTAGGTTCTTTTTCATAAGTGCTGACGCACGATTATACATCTTATCTCTCAACTAGATCTATTGAGCATTAGTTATGTAGCAATGTGGGCCTTTGTTCCAAGAAGTAACAAAGCGCTATTTTGTGCAGTGGGCGTAACAAAACGTCAAAGTGTGCAATTGATTTGGTTACCAATGGGGAATTTCTTACCAAGACCATTTTGGACCTCACCAGTACCTAGGCAGCTATATCAGGGTCGCTATTGTTCCAAATTGCACTACCACGCCCAAAACTGAATCCTCCCCACTCAGGATGAATTTCATTGGTGTAGACCCTGATGCTTGCACCTGGTTCCAGTACGTAAGATTGGGAAGATGAACGAGGGATATCCTTCATCAATATCCAGTAATACCCACCCTTCTAAGTCTTGGGGCATATTCCCAATAAAACTGTCCAGAGGGTATTATCAGGTCAAAGAAACTAAGGAATGAACAGAAACGAAGTTGCGATGGTGTGGTAATCATTCTATGAAAATTGAGTAGTTTGAAATTACAGCAGGCTCGTTGCCAATTTTGGCCCAAATGACCACGGTGTACACGCCTTTTCCATACTTTGATATTATTTCATTCAAGTCGACGTCTATGTTAAAAGCCGTTCCTGAAACATCCCAGTGCTTTGCATCTATCCACTTCACTGTTGCTGCACCTACTAGTGGTGGTGATACTGTTGGAGTACCGAAAGGATTGTATGTGGGTGGTGGCGTATCTGCTGGGATACTATATGGGTCGACATCTATTGCCCAAGAAAAGAAGGTCTCTGAAGTTGGGTAATCACTTCCTGGAGAGGGGGGTGGCCTAATGAATGCTGCCGGAGTCCCATACCAATAGGCAGATGTTCTGCCGAGTTGCCCTAAGGTCAGTGAGTGGGGTAGTGGATCATACCATATTTGAATTTGGTCAAAGGTGGAGCCCGTTATCGTTTTGCCGGAAAATGTAAGTGAACTGCCTGAAAAAACAGGGAACTCATTGAAGGTAATATAATCCCCTTCAAACTGCTGGACCAAGGTAAGCCTTTCGTGGTCAAAAGCTATACCTAGGTTGACCTTCTTATGCCATTTGTTGAGAATATTTCTTCTATGTACAGAGCTATTCATAAGACTTTCTTCCGCATCTTCCAGAACCTCTATAGGGTCTATTTGGTATGAAGGGTCTTTCCCATCTAACCAAATTGTACGGGTTATAAATACATTCTCGGCATCATAATTAAAACCACCTGCAAGAGTATATCGCATGTAAGGTTTCCTGCCGTCTATTCCCCAATGAGCCGAGTAATCTTCTGCCAGCATCTCTTCAGCATGATATTGCGCAGCACTATTACTTCCCAGAGTGACAGTATCCAGACCATTAGCTATCCTATCTTCATTAATAAGTTCAAGGGCATATTCTATAAGTAGCTCTTGTTGAGGTATAGGTGGGTATTCTGTTGTCGTTGTTGGCGGTGTCGTACCACATTCACAGGCAGTAAGTACTAGCACCGCGGCCAATAGCCCAACTGCCAATAGCCACTTTACTAAACGGTAATTCGGGTGCCATCGTATCATCACTTTTAACCTCTCAAAAAGACCCTGCGGCTTTGTCTTCTCAGGCTAGTTTGTGTAGGGCTAGAGTTTAGTTCTCATATACGAACTTGTCAATACTTAAAAACTGGAAATGAATCCTTCGTCGTGCAAATGTAACAAAACGCCCAATTGTGACCTCAGGTAACAATCCAAGCAATTGTCCGGTGACATTATTCAACAGTAATTTCCATCAAAGATATTGACTCAAAGGTGGTAGTTTAAACCTTCACTATGCCTGCCTTAGTAAGTGAATGATTTCGCCGAGTTTGGGTGTTTTACCGTACATCAGCAGGAAGACTCTAAACGCCTTTGCTGCCAGCATCAAGCTGCCAATTATGCCTACTATCAGTAAACTTATACTTAAGAGCAACTCCCAGAGTGGAATCTCACCTGTGCCCAGCCGCAGGAATACCGTCATCGGGGCGGTGATGGGAATCATGGTAAAGATTGTAAAGATGACATGGTCGGGGTTGTCTTTGAGGAAGAGGACAAACACGTAGAAGGGCAGAATAGCGGGCAGTATAACGACCACCGTCATTTGCTGGCTTTCTCTGGCGGTGGCGCCGATAGCGCCGATAGTTGCCTGAAGCACGGCAAAGAGCAGGTAACCCAGAATGAAGTAGACTATACCCAATAGCAGCATGTTGGCTGGTATCTGTATGTTGCCTACTTCGCCGCCGATGACGTTTGAGGCCAATCGTAGCAGAAGCGTGACTGACAGCAACCAGACGACTATCTGTACCAGTCCGGCGGCGCCCAAGCCCAGCACCTTTCCGGTGAGGAGTTGCATGGTAGAGACGGACGAGAGCAATATCTCAATTATACGGTTCTCCTTTTCCTCGCCCAGCCCCTGAAGCAGGTAACCGGATGAGCTGCCGATAGAAATAATCAGCAGGAAACCGAATATCATGGGAAGGAAAAAAGCCCCTAATCCACCCTGGTCGGCGGCTACCTCCCCGCTCTCATCCAGTACGGTGGTGTTCATGAACAGGGGGGACCTGACGCGAAGCAGCACTTCCTCGCTGGTATACCCCTCAAGGAGGTTGCTCAGCAAAAAATCTCTGACCACTGTCCTGGTCTCCGCAGCCGGCTCCAGTTCCTTCTCCAGGGTAAATCGGTAGATTGCGCCGGTGGCAATATAATCTGAAGGGATAATCAGATACTCGCTAATCTCCTCCCCAAGCAGAGCATCGGTGGCTTCTTCCGGCGTGGCGTAGGGAGTAAGCTCGACTCGATCCCACTGGGTATAGAGGTTGAAAATACCCGCCTCGTCCACGTAGCCGATAGTTATTGTCTCTGCGGGGTCTGGAGTGTCCATGCCCTGAGCAATCTGGAAGATACCGATAGCGATTAAGCCAATCATCGGGAAAAGGAGGGTCATTATCACAAACCCTTTTCTCTTCATCACGGTCAGGAACTCGTGTTTCAGTATCAGGAGGGTCTTGTTCATTGGCCTTCACCTACAACTCGAAGGAATATGTCGTGCAGGGGAGGGCTTGACACTTCGAAACGGCTGACCATTACTCCCCGGCTCACCAGTTGCGCCAGCACCTGCTGGGGTGTGGCGACCCTGTCCAGGAACAGCTCCACGTGTTTATCATAGTCCTGCCTCTTTACCACTCCCTCTATTTCACCCAGCTCTCCCTCATATTCCAGGATGACTGAGTTGTTGCGGTAGCGGGACTTGATTTCACCCAGATCCCCGTAGAGGACGCTGCGTCCCTCATTTATCATCAGGATGCGGTCGCAAAGCTCCTCGACTTCATTC
>DAOWEE010000167.1 GCA_030638625.1 Methanosarcinales archaeon | reverse complement strand
CGGCCTCCTGCAAGTATTACTGCTGAGCGAATCATTCATATCTCCATTACTTCTATGGGTATTATACCTTACAAAACGTATTTACCGTTTTATATCTTATATTTATACAATAATCTCGATTTAATTGGGTCAATTACATGAAAACAAGTCTACTGGGAATCCTGAGACTTCTTGGACAGGTATCTGAAAGATGTCTGGTAAAAACAGATACAAAAAAATGTATGAGATGTCTCAACAAGAGCTCCACATGCACCCTGTGTTACGAAAATTGTCCTTCAGGTGCCATAAAAATGGACAACACGGATGACGTGATATCAGTGGATGGAACTTCATGCACGGGCTGCGGCATATGCGTTAATGTGTGCCCGGCATGTGTTTTTTGGCTGGAGGATGTTGACTTTCAGACCATTATCAAAGAGGTAGGGGATATGGACAGGGTCACTTTTTCCTGTTCAAAGGGCGATTGTGACATCCAGGTACCATGTCTGGGATACCTCAACGAAGCCGTACTTCTGTATTTAGCCTCATCCGGGGTCGAAGTAGAATTAAACATATCAGCCTGCAAAGCCTGTGAAAACAGGACTGCCTATGACCTTATCCACAACTACGTGGATACAGTAAATTCGATACTCCAAACCTCTGGAAAAGTCAATAACGTAACCATAGAGGAGGACGGAGCGTTAAAAGACACAGAACCAGAGCAATTGACCAGGAAATTCATGGCCCGGTTTACTGCAAATTCTACCACAAACACTGATGTCAATGACACAAACCCCCGCCAATCCCTGTTCATTGAAGCGCTGAGAAAACTTGACTGCGCATCACAAAAAACCATTCATGCAACTGGAGTGCCTTTTGGTAACATTAATGTCGAATCATCCTGTAATGGATGTGGAATGTGCGCTGCAATATGCCAGGCAGATGCGCTATCAACAATAGAGGGCAGGGAATTCAAACTGGAATTCAGGCCTGCAATGTGTACAGGCTGCGGGCTGTGCAGCCAGATATGCACCCAGGGTTCCATAACCATGGACACTGAAATCCCCATCAATGAAGTGCTGCAAGGGGATTGGAGAACTGTTGTGGAAATGGAAAAAGTCAGGTGTGAAAAATGTGGTGAATATTGTATCAGGTCAGCAGATTCAAACCTGTGTATGTTCTGCCAGAAGAACAAAGAGATTGAAGATACCTTCTTTTCTTAAAATTACACCTATCTGGATAGACTAAATAAAAGACCAGAAGATGATTTATTTCTTAGTAGCCTTCTCAATCTCATCGAGCAACTGCTCGTCTGTCTTACCTTCAATGGATATTCCAAGGTTTTCAGCTGATTGCTGAAGCTTGGATTTTTCCTTTGGAGTAACTTCTTTTTCAAGTTCCTTCAATGATATTTCTGATTCCTTCTGGGCTTTCTTGAACTCACCTGTTGACCTGCCAAGTGCGTTGGCAAGTTCAGGAAGTTTAGTTGCTCCGAAGAGCAGGACTATTACCAGGAATATCAGTAACAGTTCAGTGGGTCCGGGCATTATCATTGTTATTTTACCTCAAAACTTTGATTACCGATTAGTCAATCTTAGCCATATTAATTGTTTCTTCAATTGATTCTTTGATCTCAGAAGTTGATATCTGGTCTTCAGCTTCCCGCATAGCCCTTCTGAAATCCCCAATCATGCTGCCAATGGAACGGGCAATATCAGGCAATTTGTCAGGTCCGAACAATAATAACGCTGCCACAAGGATTAGCAGCAGTTCTGTTGAGCCGAGCATATTATCAGTCTTCTTATATTTTTACCAATTAAATTATATCCTATACTATTCTATAATCTCTCATATATTACATATAGCCTTAGGGCAATTTTACCATCATATACAATTATACAACTATTGTAATGTTAATCCTTTAATGCTATAAAATTATCCCTGATTAAATACTCAGTAAAGGTTTAGACATGAACAACGTGCCAAACGACCAGGAATTACCTTTATTGGAACACATAAAAGAGCTGCGCCAGCGTATGCTCATCGTCCTGGCTGTACTTATCATCATACTTGTGCCCGTGTTTCCCTTCTCAGGAAATCTTATCGACATGATATGGGCTGACCTGTTCCCCCCTGACATAGGGATGATAATTTACACCCCTCTGGAGTGGATGGGGGCAAGAATGATATTGTCCCTTACTGTTGCTATTGCAATCGCTTTCCCGGTATTCATGTACGAATCATTTGCATTTATACAAAAAGGACTATACTCTCACGAAAAGAGATTTACTCTACTGGTAATACCCACTTCACTGTTCCTCTTCCTTGTAGGGATGGGAATTGCATATTTCATAGTTATACCTTTGATATTCAACTATATGCTATATTATTCCGAAGATGTGGCAGCCTCGGGAATATCGGTACGACAGGCCTTCTCAGCAATAACCACTTTGCTGATAATGTTCGGACTAATATTCCAGCTACCTATGCTAATAGTCCTTGCCATTAAGTCAGGGCTGGTAAAAGTTGAACAATTGAAGGATAAACGGGCAATCGTCTACGGTCTACTCATCGGTTTTGCAATTTTTGTTGCGCCTGATATTACCGGGATGTCCCAGTTGATAATGGCATTATTCCTTGTACTCCTGTTTGAGTTCAGCTTGCTGATTACCCGGTACCTTTAATTATCCTGCCAGTTTGCATATAGCATGTAAACGTGATGCTGCGAAATAGTCAGATTACATAATTTTATGTAATATCCAGCGTATTAGAACATGGGATTCACAGTGACCTTTGAAAATATTAGTCTCGCGCTGGTAATGGTAAAAAAGAAATTAGCCCTTCTGGCTTTAGTGTTAATTTCCGGGTTAATGATATCCTTTCCTTTTACTGGCAGGTTGATAAACAACATTAGTGAGACCATCCTGCCTGAAGGAGCCAAACTCATCTATATATCACCACCTGAAGTTATGCTCCTGAAATTCAAGATAGCACTCATTGCCGGTGTATTGCTCACTCTTCCGGTGATATCATACTATGCCTTTACAGCATTAAAAGGACGGTTTAATTTAGTCAATTCCTGGTTTTCAATTGCGATTACCGGAATTGTTGCCCTGACTCTATTCCTGATGGGAACAGGCTATGCATATTTCCTGATGCTTCCCTTCTTTGTGAATTATCTTTACCTGAATGCAGCCTCTGCCGGTGTTATGGCCACATATTCCATCTCACAGTTCATATCGTTTGTTACATTTACCACCATTATATTCGGACTGGTTTTTGAATTCCCGCTGATAATCATAGTGTTAGTTAAAAACGGGTTAGTGGAACGAACCGCACTGGTGAAGTACAGATATCACACTTATATCGGACTCCTGGTCGTGTCAGCGGTAATCACACCACCTGACGTAATCAGCCAGGTTATCATTGCCGCACCGCTGATACTTTTCTTTGAAATCAGCCTGTTACTGGTGAGGTTGTT
>DAOWEE010000200.1 GCA_030638625.1 Methanosarcinales archaeon | reverse complement strand
ATGCCATCGCATATGCCAGAAAGGCAGGGTTCAACGTATATATCTTCAAGGCAGATATTCCAGACACAATGGACTTTGAACTTGATGAGGTTGCAGGCGGCATATCAGGTGTAGGAATTTTTTCCTGAAAAAGGAGTTATACTTATTAGAACAGCAAATCCAGCTTTGAACAAGAACACATTCAGTTCCTACGGTTATTCCCACAATACAAACGTGATGACCATACAGGGCACAGTGAACAAAACCCTCATAATTCTGCTATTCATGATGCTAAGTGCAAATATAAACAGGGTGCCTGAAACAGAAGTTTTTCAAAATCCTCTACAATATATCATTACATCATAGCATGATTTAACAGCTTATCCAGATCATATCCCATTGCTTCAAAAAAGGTATGGTCGGCAATGAGGTAATTGTTCGGGGTAATCGTGTCAAGGTATCCATACCAGTAGACCACCATACCTGGCCCGAATAAATCTTCATAAAATCCCAGTTGCTTTTTCTGGTATCTGTTATGTTCAGTCTCATCTGCGAACACGGCTTTGCTCTCAATCCACTTCACTTTACTGCCATTTACATCAAAGGATTCATTAAGCAAAAAATCAGGCGTTTTGGCATTGGGTTCCTTGTTCAGGTCTGATTCTGTAAGAAAATCAAGGTCATAGTCTGTTAACCAGTCATGAATCAACTCTTCACCCAAATCCCCCAAACGACTCTGTACCTCATGACCCCTGGGGGAAAAATCCATATCATTCTCAATTGCCTGTATGACATCCTGCTCCAAACGTCTGTTGTTAAGCAGTGCCGGGTTTTTGATTATTGATTTGCTCTTTAGTCCCATCTCCTTAAACATTATAGATGCAATTAGAACAGGCGGAAACCGGTTTTGACTGGCAAGTTCCAAAATGGTCTTCCCTCCTCGCCATGACCTGACCATCCTGGGTGCCTTTTGTACAACCCGGGTGTGATATTTTTTGACATTGCGCACGGTTTTCTGGTGAGATATGCTGGAGATGGTACTGATACTCATCAAATATTTTTCTGATACCCTGCTGATATCTTCCGAACTTTCAAGCTCCTGGTAAATCTGTTGGTATGTTTTTTTGTTCATTTTTCTATGTTTTAAACCCCGGTCTTATACCTGAGTACTGCCGCCATCCCCCCAAAAGCATTCATCAACTGGGCACCCTCTTCAAAATCAGTGGAAATAAACTCTATCTGCGTGCTCATCTGATCTGCCAGCGTGGATAGTTCGTCCACCACATCCACAGAACCTGTACCTTTGACCACTGCACCGCATTTCTTGCATGGATCCAATTTAGGTGATTCTTCGCCAGGCCTTCGGGTCACGGTCTCTACACTCAAATCATTGCACTGGGTACACTTTGTCTCAATCCGTTCACTTCGCAGTTCCTCGGACATCAGAAGTACTTCCACTGACCCTAACTGGAGGTTCTGCCTGACCTCTTCCTCGCCATAGGCAGCCAGACCATTATCAGCCACCAGCTGCTTTAAAAAGCGCTCCATGTGATTCTTTTCCTTGATGACATCCAGGTTCATCAGGGCATCTGAAGCATTATCCACCAATTCGAACAGCCCGCTCTCGTCCGTATATGACGTATCGAACAGGCCCAGTACCTTCTTTTGCAGTTCATGGTGAAAGTATTCCCCGTCCTCGAATTCTTCCTTGGTGGGGGAAGGACCTCCTATGAGTATGGCCTCCAGGTTCTTGTGGTCAACAGTCAGGAATACTTTGCTGGCATTATCCCCTATCCGTTTGTAGAAATCATGAATGGCAATCAACCGTAATTGCTGGAAACGATGTGCACTCTGCCCGCCTTTACGCTGTTTACCGGGCACATTTGAGGTCATGTGGTCCATGGCCTCTATACGCTTGCCTTTGAGCAGACCGACAGTGGCTTCCCTCCGGTCCAGCACCAGCAGGCCATAGGTCATCTTATCTGTCAGCATATCCTCAAGCGTTTCGAGGTAGAAGGCAGAATCGCAATGGTATTTGTATGATATAAGAGGCTCGGGAGGTTCCACAGTAAAACTCTGAAGGTCAGTCTTGTTACTTCCCACATCCACTGCACCGGTAAACAGTATAACTCCGCTTGGGGGTGCTTTTGGGATGTACCTCAATCTGGACATCAGGCTTTCCAGTGCACTTTGCACATTGGTCTTGGTGAGCTTTGATTTGATGTTGGCAGCCTGACCATGTTCGTCCCTGAGCTGGGCCACTACATCAGATATCTTTTTATCGTGTGGAATATACAGGGATATTAGTTCTGTTCCCCTGCCTTTCTTTGACCGCAGTTCTTCAAGCCGGCGTTTGAATTCGTAACGTTTGTGAGCATCTGATTCAGTCATATGTATTGAAATCTCCAGATAAAACTGTTGTAAATACAGGCCTCCGGCTATATATGTTTTTTTAGCAATGGTTATTCAAATATCCGTTTCATGTGACCCAAATGGTTTTTAAAGTTTTTTTCAATTTTTGGGTCCCATTCGTTTGCAGTATCCCAAAAGAACCTGATTCTGCTGTCCTTTTCTTTTAAATGATTGGGGGCAACCTTATCCAGGCTTTCCCCTATACTCTGGATATACTGTCTACCAATCTGCATTTTTGTATCATAGAAAAGGTTTAACAGGTTCTTGCGAATTTCCATTTCATTTTTCTTCGAATAGCGCAACCACAATTGTTCCACGTCTTGTTCTAATGGATTAGTTTCCCCTTTACTCATATTAATCCAATTTCCAATAGTTAACTCAAGTTACAAGAGTTAACTCAAGTTACAAGAGTTAACTCAATTTCCTATTATTAACCCAAATTCCTATTCGTTGCAATATTTAATATATTTTTGGTACATGAATATTACCCCCATAATCTTTATATATTGTGTGCGGTATTGTACACCATTGTACACATGTATACATTGAGGTCGAAAATGCATAGAATTATTGACGATATTATTTCATCTACTGAAAACCGGGTCAAAAACATAAAGGATACTGACACGAAGAAAGTTCTCGCCACCAGAAGCCTTGTCAAATCAATCCAGTCAGTAAGAGATAAAAACGGCGTACCTGTGATAGCAGAGGTCAAGCCCGCATCACCTACCACACACAACAGGGAAGTGAGTCCTGACGATGCCGCACAGATAGCCAGGACCATGGAACAGGCAGGAGCGACTGCCATCTCAGTACTCACAGAACCGGATTTTTTCCATGGCAGTCTGGAAAACCTGGAACACGTCCGCAAGGCAGTGAATATTCCAGTCTTAAGGAAGGATTTCATTATAGATGAAAAACAGCTCTATGAAGTACACAGTGACCTGATACTGCTAATAGCCGGCATACTGGGCAACAGGCTGCCTGGATTCATCGCTCTTGCAAAGAGCAGGGGACTCCAGCCGCTGGTGGAAGTACACGACAAGATAGAACTAATGGCCGCACTGGATACAGATGCAAACATCATAGGTATCAATAACCGCAATCTCAAGACCATGAGAATTGACCTTGCAACCACCGAAGAACTGATACCCATCATCAGGGAGCGTAGCCCTGACACAATAATAATAAGTGAAAGTGGTATTTTAACGCCGCAGGATGCAGTCCGGGTGCTACGGGCAGGTGCTGATGCCATACTGGTGGGCACATCTATTATGAAAGGTGACATCTATGACAACACCAGGTCACTGGTTGAAGCAAACTCATCCGTTTAAAACTCACATTAAACAAATCAAATATTTCAAATAATTCAAACTAAAAACCAGCAGAGGAAACATTTATGAATGTCACACAAAAAGGTAAGTTCGGGCGGTTCGGGGGACAGTTCGTACCCGAAGTGCTCATGCCAGCACTTGAGGAACTGGAAGAGGGGTACGAACGCTTCAAAGACGACCCCGAATTCAAAAAGGAACTGGACTACTACCTGCGGGATTTTGCAGGCAGGCCCTCGCCCCTGTACCATGCCCGGCGCCTGAGTGAAAAGTACGGGCTCAAGGTATACCTCAAACGTGAGGACCTGATACATGGCGGCGCCCACAAATTGAACAATACCCTGGGCCAGGCGCTGCTGGCAAAATACATGGGCAAGCGCAGGCTCATTGCAGAGACCGGTGCGGGCCAGCATGGTACGGCCACTGCTATGGTCGGAGCGAATCTGGGAATTCCCACTGAGGTCTATATGGGTGCTGAGGATACACGGCGCCAGCGCATGAACGT
>DAOWEE010000039.1 GCA_030638625.1 Methanosarcinales archaeon | reverse complement strand
CGATGTATAAACAGGTATTGACAGATGCGGGCGCTCCGGAAGTATATGCCCAACTGGCAGCCCGGTTTACGCCTTTTACAGGCACTTCATGGATAAACGCTGTCCAGACCAGGAAACTAATGCATGAGATCGTGGCCATACTCGGCGGTAAAATGCCCCATCATATGACGTTTGTACCCGGTGGAGTGACAGTAACTCCAAACATAGGAGATATTACAAAGATATATTCATTCTGGCTAAAAGGAAAGGACTTTATTGAAAAACAGGTACTGGGCAGTTCTATTGAACGATGGCTGGAAAACAGGTCGCTCAGTGATGTACTGGCCTGGGTAAATGAAAGCACCGCCCACGCAAACAGCGACCTGGGATTACTTATCAGGTATGGAGGACCGGTAGAAGATATCAATCTGGGGCTCCATACATATGGAGGATATAATGGGTCTGAGCCCATAGGCTTCCTATCATATGGTGTATATTATGAAGGGGATAATTGGGGGTGGCTTAAACCAGGTTTCACAGACGGATTAACACTGGAAAAGTCCACATTCGACCCCGATAATATCACAGAACATATCAGGTACTCATGGTTTGAAGGATATTCAGGAGGCAAGCACCCCTATGAAGGTGAAACGAATCCAAAATATGCTCCTGGTACAGACAAGTATACCTGGCTGAAAGCTCCGAGATACAATGAAATGCCTGCCGAGGTAGGACCTCTGGCCCGCATGATAAATGATGAAGACCCGCTTGTGGTCGACCTGGCAAAGAACCTTGGGGCAAATGTCTATACAAGAACACTGGCCCGTTTGCATGAAACTGTCCGGGTGTTTGCAAAAATACCTGAATGGGCTTTTGAACTGATCGACCGGCTGAATGCAGGATATACCGGACAATCAGATTTCTGCAACACCACACCTACACCCATGAAGGGGGAAGGTTACGGACTGAATGAAGCACCCAGAGGAGCATTAGGGCACTGGATAAAAATAAAGGACGGGAAGATAGACCGTTACCAGGCTGTGGTTCCTACCACCTGGAACCTATCTCCAAGAGATGAAAATGGCTATCGTGGACCTGCCGAACAGGCAGCCATTGATACACAAACCCCTGAGGCAGGTAATCCGGTACAGATCGGGTCTGTTGTCAGGTCATTTGACCCTTGCATTGGTTGTTCCGTGCACACTATTGACAGGAAGACCCGTGAAAGATACCAGATAAAGGTTGTATAGGGGTGACAACATGGCAGAACTGATTGGACATAGATATAATGTAGCTATCAGGGGAATGCATTGGATTAACCTGATGTCAATATTTATTCTGATTATTACAGGCATGAGGATATATCTGGGCTGGGGATTTCCCTCTTCTTTTGCAGAGGCAAGAGGTCTTCACATGATTGCAGTAATTACATTTTTAGTTGCAAACTGGATACTGTTACCATATGGCATATTTATAGAAATTTTGGAGAGATCCAAATATGCTGAAATGAAATGTAATTTCAAGGATTTTCGTGGAATCTGGCTATATATTATATTGAATGCAAGATACTGCAAGACCGAGGGCATAAAACGATTTTTAAAAACATCCTTGTTTTTCAAAGAAGATGCGAATAGGCTGGTGGGCATAATACGCCACTATATGGGAAAGCAGGAATACCCTGCATTTGCAATATATAATGAAAAATCCGGGGTCTATGAAAATAGAACACACCCAGTGATGAAATTACTCATACCGCTCGAATCAACTGCCATTTTATTTATTGTAATAACAGGGATTGTGCTGTATGATATCAACTGGTCCATCTTTGGTATTAATGTTGGTGGCATTATCATGAATATGACTGCTGGTGCAGGTGCTTTATTTGGAATTAATGCAATGGTATTGAGCAGAACGCTTCATCTGGCTCTCACATATTTTTTTATCGTTGAAGTGCTCATACACGTGGGTATCCTTCAGATGGACTTTAAGACCAAAGAGGCCTGGAAAGCCATTTTCATTAATGGTAAGGAGAAAATTGAAGAGTCTCCGTATACCACCATAAAAAAATAGGTGTCATGTTTGGCCTTTTCAGAATATTGCTGAATGATTATGTAACTTAAATTACATTGTGAAAATGCCTGTATCGCTGATTGCTCAAAATTTGGAAAACACTTGTGGAGTTTTAAGATGAATAAGATAAGCATCCTTGTGCTAAGTATCCTGTCAGTCATGTTCTTTATGTTTGCTGTGCTCGGTTATTCTGCCGGACATCACGATGAGGCTGTTGTGCACTTTGAAATTGCAGCTGTGATAGGGGTCATATCATTCACTTTAAGAAAAGGGATGACAAAATCCGGGGAATTTCTTGCTTGGGTCAATGAGAATATTGGTTCCATTAAAAACGGCACTGCCATGTACCGGGGGAGACATATTACCCTGGATACAGAAATAACCCAGTTTCAGGCATGTATTTCTTTATTGCTCTTTTCAACAAGGTTACCGTCTGGATTCTACATTAAGGGACAGGATAACTCTTTGGCTGCAGGGTTGGTATTTACAATAATTTCACTTATGCTGGGGTGGTGGGGGATACCCTGGGGACCTGTTTTCACAATACATACTTTGATAAAGAACCTTATGGGCGGCCATAAACAGACTATCGGTGAATTGGTTAAAACTATTGAAAGCGAGGCACCATCGCAGGAAATTCAACCAGACCTTCAATTGAGTCCTGCATGAAATGCGAAGTACCGGGAAGGTTGTGTGTGGATTACAGTTTCTTTATACCAGCCGTTCAACATCCTCAGGCGTATTAACATTAACAAACGACTGCAAGTCAGAATCAAACTCCCGTATCTCATCCATACCCACATCCTCCACCTTGCCCAGTTTAAACACCGGCGCCAGTATAAACCTCTCCCCATCCTCCAGCGCCAGCCCTGTCTCCAACAACATGGGCGCGGTCCGGTACACTGCATG
>DAOWEE010000130.1 GCA_030638625.1 Methanosarcinales archaeon | reverse complement strand
TTTATGAGTAAGCCTACCTTATTTATTCTCCCGCTTCTCATTTTCATCCTGTTCACACCCCCCACCACAGCCCTGCCCGAATATGCATCCCAGACCGGCCAGTCCTGCTCCACATGCCATAGCGACATCGCCATCGGTGAACTGAACGATATGGGAAAAGCATATTCTATTACTCACCAATGGCCGCCCGGTGAAGTTTCATCCACCAGGAGAATAATGGTATCATTTGTGGGATTCATACACATGCTGTCGGCGATGATACTGGTTGGCTCCATGGTGTTCGTACACATAATACATACATCAGGCACACTTGCTGTATCAGGTGTACCTAAAAATGAACTGAAACTCGGCTGGATATCCCTTACCTTCATAGCCGCATCAGGTATTTATCTCACCATCAACCGCTTCCATGACTTGGATGGTCTCCTGAATACAGACCCGGGAAGATTAGTCCTGGGAAAGATTTTCCTCTTTTCCATCATGGTAACATTTGCATCCCTGCTTACATTTGTAATCAACAAGAAATTGAAAAATGCCCCGCACTACCATTCATTGATGGAAGAGATAGATAGCGAGATGACACTTGAGGAACTGGAAAATTACGACGGTTCTTCAGATACAACATATATCGCTTATTCTGGTGTCATTTTCGATCTTTCAAACAGCAGGTTATGGAAGAGGGGCATGCATATGAGGAAGCATAATGCTGGGACTGACCTGACCGTGGCGCTCAGGGAAGCGCCCCATGGGCAGGAAGTGTTGAATGCATTCCAGATTGTTTCCCGGATAAAACAGGAAAAAGTGGAAATATCTACTAATATACCGGTTAGGGTGTTTAAGGCAGCGGCTGTTATCAATTTCATGTGTGCCCTGCTGGCAGTGTTACTGAGTGCCCTTATAGCCTGGTCATTGTAGTTCCATTAAATTATATGGATGTTGAACACATATTGTAGACAAGCATATGTTCTCACAAAAAGCCGCAAGGATACCGCCGTTTTACGTAATGGAAGTGCTTGAGCGGGCGCAGGAGATGGAACGCTCAGGCAGGAATATCATTCACTTTGAGGTTGGCGAGCCTGACTTTCCCACAGCCCCACATATCTGCGAGGCCGCATACAGCGCCCTCAGGGCCGGTGATACCAAATACACCCACAGCATGGGGCTACCACAGCTCAGGCAGGCAATAGCTGATAATTATAACCGGAAATTCAACCTTGAGTTAAGTCCTGAACAGGTCATAGTGACCTCAGGCACCAGCCCGGCCCTGTTGCTGTTGTTCATGGGACTGCTGAATGACGGGGATGAAGTGATAATGTCAAATCCCTACTATGCCAGCTACCCCAATTTTGTTGAATACCTTGGTGGCAGACCAGTGTATGTATATACCCGGGAGGCTGAAGGGTTCAGCCTGACCCCTGACGCCGTTGCCCATGCATTTACTCCAAAGACCCGCGCAGTCCTGCTCAATTCCCCGTCCAACCCCACAGGTCATGTGATGTATCCTGAGACCATGGGCGCCCTGGCAGAAATCGCTGGCAGTGTCCCCATCATTTCGGATGAGATATACCAGGGCCTGGTATATGAGGGGGAGGACCACACCATCCTGGAATATACGGATAACGCCTTTGTGCTTAACGGTTTTTCTAAACTCTATGCCATGACCGGCTGGCGGCTTGGTTACCTCATTGCCCCACCCGAATACATGAGGACACTGCAGAATCTCCAGCAGCATTTTTTCATTTGCGCTAACAGTTTTGTCCAGCATGCCGGAATCGCTGCCCTGGAGGGGGACCAGGACTACGTAAAAGAAATGGTTGCGACTTATGATAAACGAAGACGATATACCATCAAGCGTCTCAAACAAATAGGGTTTGGGATAGCAAGCGAACCCACCGGGGCATACTATGTACTGGCCAATGCCAGGGAATTTAGCCCTGACTCCCTTGCACTCAGCTGGCGCATTCTTGAAGATGCAGGGGTTGCGGTAACGCCAGGTATTGATTTTGGGAGGGGAGCAGAGGGGTATCTACGTTTCTCTTATGCCAATAGTATTGAGAATATAAGAGAAGGTCTGGACAGGGTGGATAACCTGCTCAATAAATAGGTAATGTCTAACAAAGTTTAATAGGTACCCTGCCATATTATAGTCCTGTGCTTGAACAGGTGAAAGAACTGCTGACAAAAAAACATAAAAAGGGCTTTCTTGCCAACAGGGTTGCATTAAAATGCGAATCCTGCGGACAGACCGAAGAAACGGCCTACTATGAACTTTTAAAAGACCAACAGTTCGAAGTATTGGAACCTGCGAATGTCCCTAACCCCTATATTATGGATGGTATCTATGAGGAGGATGTTCCAGCCACTCCCATAATGTTCAAGAGGCAGTGTCCAAACTGTGGCAGTGAAATGGAAGCATTTTCACCAGTGCCCATGGAATATATTTTAACCATACTTCAATCTGCACAACCTGATGACATAATGTACGGTTGAGAAAAGCATTGCGTTAGGCTGTGATTACCTCACACCCATTCTCCTGGACTATGGTGGTATGCTCGGCCTGGGCCACTGCATATCCATCTTTCTCGATAAGCACAGGATATTTTCTAAGCAATGTTCCCACCTGTTCCAGTTCAGCAGGATTATCCATCCAGCGGCTGGTAAAGGGGAGGGTATTGAATTGTGACTTCATCTTCTGGTAGATGGGGTTAGAAGGATTTTTGGTGTTATTCAGGCATATAATCCTGGCTTCCCCGTGTTTTATGCGACCACTGCCCATTGTATTAAAGGGCTCAATAGCAATTACATCATCGGCGTTAAGTGTGTTCGAATAGGCAGCATCGCTGTGGTTCGGGATATTGAGACCATTATGGATGGCATATCTTCCAATGCTGTGCCCGGTCAGGGCTGGAACCGGACGGCATCCTTTAGCTTTTATGATCTGTTCCATGACCGCACCGAGATGTCTGGTAGTTACACCTGCCCGAGTCTCTTTAATGGCAGCATCAAGTGCTTCCCGGGCGGTTTCGATAAGCGTGCGGTGGTGGTTAGTTTCCACTTCGACTGTACCCGCCGTGTCTGCGATATAGCCGTCCACATGCACACCTATGTCTATCTTTACCAGGTCCCGGGCAGCGAATTCACTTTTCCCGAGCAGAGGTGTATAGTGGGATGCGATCTCGTTGATGGATATATTGCATGGGAAAGCCGCTTCCCCTCCCATCTGGCGGGTCAGGTCTTCAGCATATTCGGCCACTTCCAGCAGGGTGACCCCGGCCTCAACGGTCTTTACAGTTTCATCCCTTACCCTGGAGGCAATCCTGC
This sequence comes from Methanosarcinales archaeon, assembly GCA_030638625.1. Classification (GTDB taxonomy): domain Archaea; phylum Halobacteriota; class Methanosarcinia; order Methanosarcinales; family Methanocomedenaceae; genus Methanocomedens_B. The sequence continues at coordinate 261 of DAOWEE010000130.1, read as the reverse complement.
CTGCTTCCTGATAGTGCGCTATGACATCGGGGTTCGTTCTACTTCCTCCATTCACTGTTCAACCTGTTTACTTTAGGCATTTTAACCCTGTAATCTTTTCCAATAGACCACATTAAAGGATTGTTAACTTCCAGATACCTGTAAGATTGAATATATTTATATCTTTTAGGTCAATTAACATTAATCATGGCAAATGGTAATATCAGTGTTCCAATCCAGCTGGTGCTTGGCAACCAGGACGTGATAGAACGGGAAAGTGTG
>DAOWEE010000085.1 GCA_030638625.1 Methanosarcinales archaeon | reverse complement strand
GATATTTTCTTTATTTCAAATCACACTTCTTTCTTCTGCCGGTCTCATTAAAATATTTAAAATGTTCCAACCATATAGGTTCACATGGTGCTTTATGCACAAATTCTATGAATTTATTCAACTGTTTCATTGTTTTTGCAGTTACATGATGCTCGATCTGGCAGGCATCAACCTCAGCAGTCACTTTATCAATACCAATAATTTCAAAGAATTTTATCAATGTTTTGTGACTTTGCATTAATTCCTGTGCCAATTTCAATCCTGATGGAGTGAGCTTTGCGCCTCGATACGGTTCATAAATTACAAAGTCCATATCATGCAATTTTTGTAACATCTCGGTGACACTTGGAGGTTTAATCTTAAGTTTTAATGCAATATCCGTTGTATGAGCACGTTCAAATTCCATCTCTAGTGTATAGATGACTTCGATATATTCTTCAATTGTCTTAAACGTCAATTACTCACTTCTCCGTTGAATTTTGTTCTGATATAATATACCGCATCGTTTTACAACCCCAATAATACCAATCGCATTATCCCGCCTACTATCAAGGCAGCAGTTATCATTAGTAAAACAGATTTTAAGAGATCCTGTATCCCCAGTTCACGCACGAGTACTGCAAATGTTGCAACACATGGAAAATAAATTGTAAGGACAGTTGATGCGATTACCAATTGAAGTGGATTCATTCCAAGAGGAAGCAACATACCAATGGCCACATCTTTTCTTAAAAAGCCAATAAGTAAAGCTGCTGCTGCTTCTTTTGGCAAACCCCATACGCCAGTTATTACAGGTGAAAAAAACGTACCCAAAGCGTCAATAATACCTACAGTGTATAAAATATTGATAAATAAAACCCCAAGGAAAACGAATGGTATTGCTTCCATAAGGAAAATCCTTACACGCATCCATGTCTTTTTTAGCAGGGCTTTACCATAGGGTCTGCGATAAGGTGGAATCTCAAGAAATATTTCCGGACTTTCACCTGCTATATACCTGTTTAAAATTAAGCCCCCTGATACATAGGTTACAATAAGGGCAATAAAGACCATCAGCACATATTCCATCCCATAACTGCCTAAAATACCGAACACCATAGCTATCTGCGCCATACACGGAACAGAAATTGCAAGTAGTGTGGCCGAAATGAATCGTTGTTTTCTTGTATCAAGTATCCTGGTGGATAAAGCACCTGGCACATTGCACCCTAAACCTAAGAATACAGATACTATCCCGCAACCATGAAGTCCGAATCTGTGGAATATAGTGTCTGCCAACACAGATAAGCGAGGTAAGTAACCTGTATCCTCAAGAATAGATAAGCCGAAATAGAATGCCAGGATGTACGGAAGTACCATTCCTAAAGGCACAAAAATGCCGGTAGTCAGAAGTCCCATTGACTGTACATAGTCAATATCCCCTTCAATCAACCTCCCAATAATTATGTCATGTAATATACCGGGCCCGAGGGCACGGCTTATTTCCATCGCAATTGGTGTATACAGATCAAATAACGGCTCAATTACATGACCTATAAGGCCTTCGCCGATAAATCTGATAAAAGCGAATGTCAGAAGGATTATACCCAATCCTATCGGAAGTCCGGTTGTTGGTTTCACTGTAGCATCTGATATTTTTTCCCAGATTGTATGATGCCTGTGCTCAATCTTTTGTACCTTTTTGATAATCTCTCCAATGTGGATCCATTTTTCAGCTTCACTTTGTGACGCGGTTGTGGGAATGGGTGCATCTTTCAGACGTGATAATAGTGTTTTTACACCTTCGCCTGTTAGTGCAACAATAGGCACAACAGGCACGCCCAATAGTTTTTCCAATTCACCTGGATTTATTGTTATTCCATTATGTTTTGCCTCATCCCACATATTAAGTGCAATTACCACCGGAGTATTGTGCTGCAATAATTCAAGCGTGAGGTAAAGGTTTCTCTCCAGGTTTGTTGAGTCAATAACATTTATTATTAAATCCCCTTCACCCAGCATTTCAACGGCAACTTCTTCTGCTGCGTTTGTCGGCTCCAGAGAGTATGTGCCAGGTACGTCAATCAGTTCTATTTTATTCCCGTCTATTCGCATTAATCCCTTTGTGAACTCAATAGTACTTCCAGGATAATTGGAAGCTATCACATTTGCTCCTGTCAATCGAGAAAAAACCACACTTTTTCCGACATTGGGATTTCCCATTAACAGGATTTTCTTTGTTTTATTGAGGTCCATTATTCAACCTCAACAATGACCTTACCTGCCATTCCCCTGCCAATTGCAGTCTTTTTATTTTCTATACTTATGACAATAGGTCCACCACCGGGTTGTCTGGTTAGTACTTCGACATTTTTCCCTTCACGTATACCTCTTGATCGCATTTTCCTCTGGAAACCATACCCACCATCAAGTCTTACAATCCTTGCTTTTTGTTCCTGCTGTAAATCTGTAAGCATTAGTACCAAATATATCACCATAAGTTTAGGTTTCCCTAAACAATCAATATTATAATTAGATAACATCAATATTATGCCGGATATATGCGGTGTTAGGGGTGTAAAACGTGGGTATCTTCATGAGGGTAATCCCTGGGAATGAAGATACAAAAAAAAAGTCATGGTTTTCTGCAGAAATGATCTGAAATTATTTTCTTCTCCCCTCTCTGGAGAATCTCACCCATTGTAGATTGGGAAATATCAAAGATGGTTGCCAGTTCTTTGACTGTTATCCTTTTTGGACAATCATAATAGCCTTTTTGAAAAGCTGCCTGGATAATCTCTTCCTGCCTGTTAGTGAGTATATTATTTTTCGACAGATTTTCAGTGTGCTTTAATTCAACCTTACATCCATTCATTTCGAGGTTTTCAATCAAATGGATTAAGGAACCTTTACCCCCGGTTATCAGTTTCCATTCCACACTTCCATCTCCAAGGCTCAAAGCCGATGTCAGGAAGCACTCTGACCCGGTTAAAGCCCTGCATGCAGTGCACTTGTTTGTGACGATGGAACCTAAAACACTACCGTTTTTGAGGGGTGATATATCAACACTACATACTTCAGCATGAGCTTCGATTTCTTTTATAATGTCGTCAGTCATCCCTAAAGTATCATCAATTTCAATAAGTCCACGACCACCTGATTCTCCATAAGGCATACATTCCTTGAACTTGATCGGATTGGGATATTTTGCGGTAACATCCTTTACCCAGTTATCTGGCATTGAAATTTTAAGGACTACTTCTCTCATTCGAACTCCCACTGAACATATAGGTTTTAATTGTAAATATAAAATTTCTTATATTAATAACCATCCCATTTTTAGCTCGTTGCTGAAAATGGTCTGAACTGAAAAGTCAGAGCATCATCAGAATACAAAAACTATTCAAGTAATCGGTTCGTTAATATGAACAATGAATCGTGAAATTGTAGTGGGCATATCAGGGGCATCCGGTGTCATATATGGGATTCGGCTGATAGAAGTGCTAAAGGAAATTGAAAATATTAGCACTCACCTGATAATTTCCGAACCAGGCAAACAGGTTATCGGAATTGAGACTGAATATTCTGTAAACGATGTGGAGGCACTGGCTGACCATGTGTGGGGCGAGCGTGAGTTCACAGCCCCCGTTGCCAGTGGTTCACACAGGACAAACGGGATGGTTGTAGTACCGTGCAGTATGAAGACTCTTTCCGGGATTGCCAATGGTTTTTCTGATAACCTAATGGGGCGGGCGGCAGATATCTGTCTGAAAGAGGACCGCCGGTTGATTCTTGTCCCACGAGAGACTCCGCTGAGTTTGATCGACCTGGAGAATATGGTGAGGGTGAGACGAGCCGGGGCTGCTGTACTTCCTGCATGTCCGGGACTGTACCCGAACCCGCAGACTGTGACTGAGATGATTGATTTTGTTGTGGGCAGGGTGCTGGACCTGCTGGATGTGGAGCACGAATTGTATCGCAGGTGGGAGTAGGTTTAGAAAGGGCGGTCCATTAATGGCAGCAGATATAAATTTGAGAAAGACCCCCCATTTCATTATCTGGATAACGGTTATCATAGTAATTAGTATAGTATTAATGTCAGGTTGTATTGACGAGGGAAGTCTATCAAATATTACCGGTGACCCTGTAGTTAAAAGAGCACAACCTTACATCAGCCAGATTGTTTTTGATGATATTAATTTGAGACAAGAAGCCGCTACTATCGCAGGGAACTGTCCTTCTGGAGATAAGGAATGCCAGATAAATGAAATTTATCGATATGTTGTTGAAAATTATTCCTATTATAGTGACCCCAGAAACCGGGAATTTATCCAGTCACCCTATGATACGATGGATGTACAGGGGGGAGATTGTGAAGACCTGACAATACTAATGATGTCGCTTTTAGAGAACCTGGGAATTAAGACATATTTTGTTATAACTGATGACCATGCATATTGCCTGGCATATGATATTGATACTGAGAATTTAATGCAGTATCTCGAAGAACCCCTTCTGAACCAGATTTCACAGGACATGAGTCAAAATGGAAATATGGAGGTGGTTATGGAAGGAGGTAATCTCTATATTGTAGAGCAAAAACAGCAGACGTTTACACTCAAACCAGGGTATTTATTTTATTATGGGGGGGATGGCTCTGGTTTATCTTCACCTATTGAGTATATGAACATTAAGTATGATATTGCTTCATCTCAACCATTGACAACTTACGTAGTACCATCCAGAGAAGATTATGAACTGTTGTCCAGGAATGAGCCATTCGAATATTATCCATCATGTAAGAATCATGATGTTATATGGACAAGTGATTCATGTGATGGTCTTACCACTTATGGTGGCCTGGTTCTGAAGAATGATAACCGGAATGAGGCTATTGTTGATATGGATTTGAAATTTTATTTCTATTATTCTCCTTATGAACTTTTCAAGGACCAGCAGATATCATATTATGAAATTGATGGTAAGAAATGTATTGTTCTTGATGCCACTGCCGGTAAATACGCTATCCCGGATATGATGCAAATCCTGAGGGGGAAAAAATTGCATTGGACCCGTTAACAAAAGAATATTTATATCTCAAATGAAACTGTAAATAAAAGAAAATTACATGTAATCGAAATCCTCTACCTTATGGTCAGTTCTATGAAACCCAGAACATTGTGTATTCTCACAGTTATGGTAATCCTGTTTTCTCCGAGTGCCATACTTGCCGATGTCGGTCCGAAGCCGTCCATGGAATTCAACCTCATATATGAAACCACGGAAACTGTCACGCTTATTGACGGACAGCAGCTACAGTGCGAGGATGAAAGTTGTTCGCAACCAAGGCCGCTTGAGCAATTGGGTCCCCAGGGTTTTTATTGTGAGCAGGATTCGTGCAGTTCCTTGGCATATGGTTATGCGCCGTACCAGAAACTGGTGTTGAACTTCTCTGACGGTACAAGGGAGAGTAACGTGTTTGAGGCTGGTTCTTATCATGCAAGGTTTGATGTTAGAGTAACTGATACGGGATTGGTAATAGAGGAAAGAACTTCCACAGCATTAGAACGGTTGCCATTTTTCCTTGTGGCACTGGTACTTACACTGGTAATTGAGGTTCTGGCTGCACTGTTATTTCTTTTGGTGACTAAACGTCCAAAGAGTGTGCTGACATCTGTAGTGAAAGCAAATCTCATCTCACTGCCAGTGGTCTGGTTTATTTTCCCTTTGCTGAAAGTATTCCTTCTGGTGGTAGTTCTGTCTGAGATATTTGCCATTGTTTTTGAAGGGTATTTCATACATTTACTGAACAAAACTGTGCTGTCCTTAAAGCAGTCATTTATCCTGAGCATTATCACGAACACAGCCAGTTTCATAATCGGTGGGTTTATATTATTTATTTCAGCTTTGTTCTTAGTATGAAGTTCAAATATTTCGGACATTCGGCTTTCTTAATCGATGAACTGCTCATTGACCCTTTTTTAACAGGCAACCCGAACTGCAGCACGTTACCCGGTGAGGTCAAATGTAACATAGTCTGCATAACCCATGACCACAGCGACCATCAGGGAGATGCTTTTGAGATTGCAGGGAACAATGACGCAACCATTGTGGCAATTCATGAGATTGCACAGGCAGCTGCCTCACAGGGGCTTGAATCAATAGGCATGAACATAGGCGGATGGGTATCAGTGGGTGAGTGGCGCATCAAGATGGTGGAAGCACTGCATTCTTCAGGAATGGGACATCCCTGCGGTTTTCTCTTAAAGAAGCAGGGTACTGGTAAGACAATCTACTATGCAGGAGATACAGGGTTGTTCGGTGATATGAAATTGATAGGGGACGAAGGTATCGATATTGCCATGCTTCCCATCGGGGACAGGTACACAATGGGGATAAGGGATGCGGTAAAGGCGGTTGATCTGATAAAACCGGGGCTGGCAGTTCCCATGCATTACGGTACGTTCCCGGCAGTGGCAGTCGACCCTGAAGAGTTCAAAAGACAATGTCCGGTTGAGGTTGAGATATTTCAATTAGGCGAAGAGAAAGACCTGTAATGAAATCATCCTGTTAAGTGAACAAAAAAATAAAACAAAAAAATAAAAACGCCCGGACCGGGATTCGAACCCGGGTCGAAGCCTCGACAGGGCTTCATGATAGTCCCCTACACTATCCGGACGCTGTGAAATTCGTGTTTCTACACGAGGTTTTCGGGTACTTCTGAATACGATTCATTACATTTAAGCCTTACGTTGAGCACCAGATATTTTGTCATTTTTACCTTTAATAACTGTTCCGGCAAAAAAAGAAACACATATATCTGGAATAAAACCACATAATTGATATCTGTAGCTAGCAATTCTAAATTTATAGGGTGGAGATGTATGAGAGAAACTTTACTAAGAATATCAATGCCGGACAACTGGGTGAAAGATGTAAGCAAGAACTATTCGGCCAATATAAAATTCATCGAATGTATGCCTTATGGTGAATCCGGCGGCAGGAGCCTTGTTGAGATCGAGGGCGACGAGGATACTATTAGTGCCATTACAGGCGCTATTAAAAAACATCCCGATGTTAATAAAGTAGATATTTCTGCCTATAAAGACGGGTGTGTGTACGGTTCTGTTGTTGCCAACAAGTGCTCGGCATGCAGGGCACTGGCAAGTTCGGATTGTTTCTTGATATCAGCTCACTGTCTTGGGGACGGCAGGGTTGAGTGGAGATTAATAACAGGCGGTGGGGGTGCCCTTAAACATTTGATTGACTGTCTTGAGGATCGAGGATGTGAAGTGGAACTTAAAAATTCCAGTATATTGAGTAAAAAGAATATTCTTACCACACGGCAGGAAGAGATTGTACGTATAGCACTTACGAAAGGTTATTATGATTATCCCAAGAAAACTACCATCAAAGAACTCGCAGCATTGTTCAATACATCCCCATCGACCATAGGTGAGATTGTCCAGAGGGGTGAAAAGAAAATAATGAAGGAACATTTTCAAATCAGGATATGAATATTTTTCAGGTAGATGTAGTATGATTTATTAAAAAGTCATATTTTTTGAATCAATTATATTAATATGGGATAATGTGATATACTCCTCACGTAAATTAGGTATAACTCTTGTTTCCATCTGTGTTTAATTATTTGACTGAATAACGGAACCAATGACAGGGTGCAATACAATGAATACATTACAATGGATTATCGTAGCCACATTGTTTGTCAGTCTGATATCCCTCATTGGAATTTTTACACTTTCAATCAGTGACAGGTCATTGAAGAAGGTCCTGCTGGTGCTGGTAGGATTCTCAGCTGGTAGCCTGATGGGTGGGGCTTTTTTGCACCTGTTACCGGAAGCGCTGGAGACTTCATCTTCTGGGACTACGTTCAACATCTTGATACTTGGTTTTATTTTGTTCTTCCTGCTGGAGAAGATTTTGTGGCGCCACTGCCATAAGGACAATTGTGAGATACATACCTTTGCTTATGTGAACCTGTTCGGGGATGCTGCTCATAATTTTGTTGACGGGCTCATACTGGCAGCGGCATTTCTCACCAACATCCCGCTGGGTATAGCCACCACGCTGGCAGTGGCAGCCCATGAGATTCCCCAGGAGATCGGGGATTTCGGGGTACTGGTATATGGTGGTTTTGGGAAAAAAAAGGCGCTGGCCCTGAATCTTGTGACTGCATTGACCGCAATGTTAGGTGGATTTCTGGGTTATTTCTTGTCAGCATACGTAGATGGTATGATGGTATTTCTATTGCCATTTGCAGCCGGTGGATTCCTGTACATAGCAACAGTGGATCTTTTGCCTGAGTTACATAAAGAGACCGATAAATTGAAAACCGCATTCTCCTTCTTTTCATTTGTTTCCGGCATTGGTCTAATGTGGTTATTGAGATTTGCATTTTCACATTAGTTGTGTAGGATTGTCCCGTATATATCCGGGATAAACACTATAAACAATTGGTGAACTATAGTAAATCTGGAAGCATTTGGAATTAAATGTGGCTATGATGTCACAATTAATTGACAAATATTCCAACGAGCCCAAAGGATAAAGAGTTAGAATTGGGTGGGGGGAGTTTTATGACCACCCTTTTGTATGTCTGGAGTACTAATTGTTTGGTGACTATGTTACCACTTTTCTCAAAGACATACAAAAATTCCCGTATCCCACCCATATCTCCTTTATCCTTTTTTCTTTTTTCTTTATTCTATCTTCATTCTGCCTCCACTATCTTTTATCAGTGCTCATTTATCCTATTACAATCCACAAACCCCGTATATATACGGGGAAAATTCTATATCAATTTGATTAAGTATAGTAATTTAGAAGTATTTGGAATGAAGTGTGCAAAGTGTCACATTTCAATGATAAATATTTCAGTGAACCCAATAGATAAATTGGGGCGGGTAGGGGAGGGAGTATTGTAACCACCCATAAAAGTGTTCAGAAAAAAGATACTATTTAGTGTTTATATCTCCAAATTTTCTGGACACTTAATTTTTACCGAATCCCAGCCTTACGTTTCATCTTTATTTTGACTATCCCTCTGGCAGTTCTTATAATCACTTCTACCAGGAAGATAAGTAGTGCCGCCAGCAAAGGAATCCAACCCAGGCTCCCATGTTCTACGGTGGTTATGACTGAGTTTTCCCTGATGTCGTTAAAGAGCAGAGACCGTACCTGTTCCATAGTATACACTCCGCCCCCGTTTCGTTTCACAGCCTCCAGGAATTGTAGGTTGTTGCCCACATCCCTGTATTCAATGGGATAATTGACAGCCGCGAGATCCTCCAATGTGACCTCGTCTATTGAGACTGTGAGCGGCAATACCCCGATCTCATCAGGCTCGATAACACCCTCAAATGTCCGCTCTTCGGTCTGGATGACAGGCACGTCCTGTCTATTGAAAATTACGTTTGGCATTTCATCGCTGCGGATGGTTATGGTGCCAGGGGAACCAAGGGACATGTCACTGGAAAAGACCACAATTCCGTCATCAGGTCTGGGGTCGCCCACAGCCCAGTTGATTATACTGGGCAGCAACCGGGCGTTCTCGCCAGAGTACAGAGAGCCAGCCCACAAGTTACCGTTGTCAGTACTAAGTGCTGCAACCCTGCCCAGCCCGAACTGCCATGATGTGACCACGGGCTTGCCCATGCTGGTAGTGACCAGCCGGCTGGCACCCACTTTCTGGGTTACGTCATTGAAAAGTGATATGCTGCCTGTGATGTTCAGGTATCGGGTGATGAAATGCTCCTCGTCCAGCCTGACAATGGCATAAGCATCAGGACCGCCCTCGGGCAGGTCGGGAGATTCCCGGCCAAAGGTAAGGTCAAGTCGCTGGTACGTTTCAAGTTGCATGAAATCCCCGGCAACCTGGTCAGCCAGTACTTTAAAGAAATATTCACCCCTGTTATTGTCAGTCTTCACATCACGCTCTTTAACCACATTGGTCATTATCATAACGAATACCATTTCAGTTTCAGTAGTATCCATGCTTGAGAGTACAATGCTGGTATCATCAAAATTATCCTTCACAGCCCCGTCCGAGAACAACAGCATGTATTTCTGGCCGCTGGTGTTGTCCAGCATTCCAGCAGCAGTGACAATACCTTCATCAATGGACGTCCCACCAAGGCCTCTTTTCAGTTTTGAAACTCTATCCACCAGTATATCGCGATTGGCATGGCTGGACATGGGCAACAGCCCGTTACTGACCTCTACTGCATCTCCACCGAAAGCCACTACACCCACATTTGTATCCCTGCCCATATCTTGCAGCAGGTTGATAGCCATGGCCTTCTCATCGTCCAGTGCCCCATGAGCATCGATGCTGCCGCTGATGTCCAGCACCAGCACAACGTTCACGCTGCCTGCATAGGCACTAGTATACGATTCCACTGGCAAAAGGGTCTCCAGTTCAGTGGCCAGGTAATCTCCCTTATCATAACTGTTATCTCCACCCACCACCACCACTCCGCCACCTCTGGCTGCATATTCTCTCAGGTTATCCACAGTATCAACAGATATGCGCCCTTCATTGAGGTTGTCCAGCACCACAGCCTTGTAATCTGACAGGTTGATGCCGTCAGGTGTGGAGGCGGTGTCAAGGTCATACAGGCTCTTCAGTACCTGGCGTAGAGGTGATTCAGTATCGAATGTGATTAATAAAATCCTTGGTTTTGGCACAACGTATATTGTCTTGTTGAATACATTGTTGTCCGGGCGCAGGTCGTCGGATGATGTTATTTCGGCTGTGACCACATGGGGACCGAGGGAGTAGAAAGTATTTGAAAAACTAACAGTCTTCATTACACCGTTCTGACTTATGGTTTCACTGTATTCAGATTCACCATCCACCAGGATATTGAGCCTATAATCTGCCTGCCCCCCTGCCTGCCTGACCTCTATACCCAGTAAATTTTCGTTACCAAGCACCGCCGTCCTGGCACCTGTTATCTGGACACTCAGGTCGTTGTCCTTTGGTTGTTGGGTCACTGCATACACACTGGTACCGGTAGCTGCAACAAAATCAATGCTCTCGCCCAGTTCCCTGCCGAAATTGTTGTTCCCGTCCGACACCACAATAATGTGGTCACCGCCAATGGATGATGCAACAATCTCGTCACCGATGTCCGAGCGCAGTCCCCTCATCTTTTCCATCCGGGCCGGGGTTTGCTGCAGCAGCATGTCATATATTTCCTGGGCTGCCCCCTTCTCAAATATATCCATACTGTGTGTCTCATCTGACAGCACAGTAATGGAAGGCGTATCATCGAGCTCTGTTGTGGTGATGGGATAGTAGGGTCCTGCCAGGGCTGTTATCAGCAGTGCCACGATAAGGGTGCGGCTAAATATAAGCCCGTTTTTGGCACCTTTGTGTATGAGCAGCCAGCCTGCGGCTACAACAGGGATTATGGCTAACAGGTAATTGAGGTGTTCAAAAACTATCAGAAT
>DAOWEE010000143.1 GCA_030638625.1 Methanosarcinales archaeon | reverse complement strand
GCCGCGTTTGTGGGCTTTCTCACTCACTTTTCCAGGGTCTGCCGCATCTATGAACCCTCCGTCCTCGCAGTGTTCGATATCGGCATCCACGCCGTACCCGCTTTCCACAGCCCAGCGAGCGCCATAGGTAAAAGCGTCATCCAGTTCGCTGCCAGATACCCTGAGCCTGCTCTTTGAACCCACGCCTGAAGGGATGGCGTTGAACAGTTCGTTCATTAATTCCTTAATGCGCGGCCTGACCTCACCCACCTCCAGGTCTGTCCTGATGATACGCACACCGCAGTTGATATCGAACCCCACTCCGCCCGGTGATATCACGCCATCCCGGGCATCAAAGGCTGCCACGCCGCCGATGGGAAAGCCGTAGCCGAAATGTGCATCGGGCATGGCCATGGAATATTTCTGGATGCCGGGAAGCGTAGCCACGTTTGCGGTCTGGCGCAGGGTATCCACCTCCAGGTCGTCCATGAGTTTTTGTGATACGAAAATCCGGCCAGGGACCCTCATACCTTCCTGGAAATCTGTGGGGACCTCATAGATGTTTTCATCCACTTTACGTACAAAATCCTTTGCCTGCTGCTGAGTCATGATAATGTTCCTACTGGTTTATGTTTGCTATTATCTGGTGGGAAGGTTATAATGGTTGCCATAAGTCATGTATCCACTATGACATGGGCACGGTATCCCTCATCCTCTTTTTCCACCTTCAACTGGTGGTATGTGACCGCTTTCACTTCGGTCTCAAAATTATGGCGCTCAATGTCTATGCTCTCACCAAAGGCGCGCCCTTTCAGGATATATGTGCTGCCTGTCTTTTCAATAGAGTCTACCCGGAACCGACCGAACACGATTTCCTCCACTTCGAACAGGTACAGTAGTTCTGACAGGTAGTCATACAGCAGGTTCTCAAGTCCTTCGGATTCCAGTTCTATGTCAACTGACATTTCAGGTTCCAGTGTATCGTTTTGGATAATGACACCGAACATGGCATAAGCGGCCTGCTCAAAGGTCTCTTCCAGGGTGGTGCCGTGTGCAGTGAACCTGACATCGGCAGGATGGGGGAGGTATTCAAAACTGGGGGTGTTCATGGTGCAATATACGGTGCAGGGTTAAGTAAAAGTGACTATTTACTTATCATACTTGTAATAAAATTGATTAAAAAGAATTTATCTTATCTATCATTTCCCTAACCAGTATGGCATCCAACCTTGCACCCACAGAAATTAATTCGTTCACAGTTCTTATGCCAACTTCAGGAGTTATTTTTCCTATTCGCACTGCATTAAAAACTATGCCCAATGTGCCTGTTATTGGAATCGATAATGCATGTGCTCCATGCCGTGCAGTTCGATCATCCAATACTGCTATTACATCATGTTTTTCATCCAGAAGTTGGTAAGCTTTTGCAATAACATCCACTTCTCCTCTTTTGACGTCTTCGCCAATAATTGAAGAGATTGTTAAAGCATTTGACACATCATCAAACGCTTCTAGCCAATTATTTAATGCATATTCCAAAGCCAGTGCTTCTGGTGAATGTTTTTGCATAACTTCTTTTACAACTCGTCCAGGCGTAATAGATTTTCGTCCTGATAATGCAAGTAATTCCAGCTTTCCTATCTTGCCGAGCAAAATAATTGGAGATGCATTGATTACAAGATATTTCATCCAATACGCTCCAGCGTATCTATATCCTGTAAAAAATCCTCTATGGAGTATTGGTGAGGAATCTTTCGCCTATGTGCTTCATCCATCATGCTCGAAAGACTTTTGCCAGCCAGCTCTGCTGCTTTCCATAGTGATATTTCCCCTTTCTGGTATAGCTGCAGTGCCTGCTCAATAAGTTCTTCTTCAAGGCCTTCATCAATCACTTTTCGCAATATCTGAGACCTGTTGGTATGCTGAAACCGGGCCAGCCAGTCAAGTTTTGATACTTCATCTTCTGACAGACGAGTTGTTACTGTTTCCATGTTTAATACATTTGATGTAATTGTATATATCATTAATGATACGGATTTCAAAGTTAATAGTGTCTAAAGTGGACAGATTTCTATCCCTTCTCAACATACACAGTCTGCGATGGGAAGGCTATCTCCACACCCATTTCTTCGAGCATCTGCATGATACTCAGGTGGAACTCTTCCCTAACTGTGAGATACTCATCCCACACCGTGGTCTTGGTGAAACAATAGACAAAGATGTTCAGTGAAAAGTCGCCAAAGTCAGTGAAATGCACCATATCGAAAGTATGGTCAAAGCGATGGTCTTCCTTGATTATCTGCTTTATACCCTCCACCACTTCCCTCATCTGGGCGGCAGTGGTGTCATAGGTCACACCCAGATTGAACTTTATCCTGCGCTTTTTCATGGCAGAGTAATTGACCACCCCGTTCTTGATGAACTGGCTGTTTGGTACTGTGACCTGTGCCTGGTCGAACCTCCGGATGCGGGTTGAGCGAAAGCCCACTTCCTCAACAGTACCCTCAAAGTCCCCTATCTTTATCCAGTCACCCATGTGGAAAGGCTTGTCAGAGAAGATGGTGAATGAACCGAACAGATTGCTCACCGTATCCTGGGCTGCCAGTGCGAAGGCCAGGCCGCCGATACCCAGACCCGCCAGCAGGGAAGCGATGTTATAACCAAAGTTGTTCAGGATGAACAGTATGCCCAGGGTGATTACGAAGGTGCGCAGGCTTTTCACAATGAGGGGGGCAAGCTGGTCATCCAGTTTGTTTTCAGTCTTTTCTGTGGCCCTGTAGACGAAGTGGCCTATTACGTCAATGAGCTTGAACAGGTAATACAGCAGGATGAATGACAATACCAGAATGTATACATTCTTGACAATGACTGCGATATTTACAACTCCTATGGTTTCAGGGAGCTGTAATGAGAACACGGCAATGTAAAAACCATGCAGCAATATCAAATAACCTATGGGGGCTTTTGAAGCGTGTACCAACAGGTCGTCAAATTCGTTACTGGTCTTCTTTGTTAGTGCGATTAATTTTTTCTCAATAATATGCAGGACCACGAATCTGATGACATAGGTCAGTAATATGATTATAAAGAATAGCCCGAGCTTTTCAAGTGAGATGTTAAGAGGTTCCAGATTGAAGATTTCAGGCATCGTTATCATGGGCTATTGAGATAACCGTGTTATCGATATTTAAAAGTTACCGCTTGTAACGGAAATACTTCAGTCACCAATACTCATAGTTTTTGACTCACCGTTCTCTTTCCAATCTAACTGGACCGTTACATTCACATATGTTTTCGGTTCAGTCCTCTCTCTGATATATTCAGACTCAAACTCTAAAATTAACTCATTGTTTGGAAGCATGTCCACTCCTTCTTTGACTATTTTTCTGACAACTTTGTTATGTGCAACATCGGTAAAAATTACTGTGATAGTTAAATCTTCTGCAGTAATATCCCCGGTATTTGCGAATGAACCATACACTGTTACGCTTTGATTTTGCGTATCATTTACTATGCCTCCCTGTCCAATTTCAACACTTGAGAAAATATTTGCACCTTGAGTTTCCTGAAGTGGAGCGAAAAAGCCCACTACAATTATCGCACAAACTGCCAGTGCAATGATGATTAAATTCTTATTTTCTGTGAGTTTCATTTTCTCATTTCCAGAATTGCCAATTTCATCCCCTTACTTGGCTTGATTTTATGGAATAAAAAATATCGTCTTTCCAGTCACCACTTTTTTTCATATAATGTAATGTATGGACCAAGTATTAAAAAATAGCCTGTCATACAGCAATCCTTTTTATCCAATCCTGCCTTTAATCCTTCATCATGACAGGCGCAATAACATTACTATCATCGGGTCTGGACTCCACAGTAGCCCTCAAGCAGGCCCTGGATTCCTTTGACAGCGTGATTTGCCTTACCTTTGACTATGGGCAGCGGGCAGCATCCATCGAAATAGAGAACGCCGCCGCCATCTGCAGGAAGGCGGGCTGTGAGCACCACGTCATACCCCTGCCCTGGTACAAGGATTTTGGCGGCGCCCTGACCGGTGAAGAGGAACTGCCCACCCCGTCCATGACCGAACTGGACGATGCCGTAAAGTCAGATGAGACCGCGCGCAGTGTATGGGTCCCGGCGCGCAATATGGTATTTTTATCAATTGCCGCATCCTTTGCAGAGGAGCACGAACTGGAACATATCGTGGTGGGATTCGATGCCGAGGAGGCAGCCACTTTCCCTGACAATTCACCTGAATTCATCGAACTGTTCGACAAAGCAATGGAATACGGCACCCTGAACCATCCCCGGATATTTGCACCCCTGAAAGACATGGATAAGGAAGACATTGTCAGGCTGGGACTGGAAACAGGTGCGCCTATGGAATATTCGTGGTCATGCTACACTGCCGGACCTGTTCCCTGCGGCGAATGCGAGTCGTGCATGCGCCGCAAACGTGCTTTTTCAAGTGTAGGTGTTCTGGACCCATTACTGGAACGACTGGGAAAATGTTAATGCTGACACCAGCGGTTATAGAATCGAAATGAGTCTGGACGAAGAAATTACAGCCATAGAGGACGAGATACGCAAGACCTCTTACAATAAGGCAACCTCACACCACATAGGCAGACTGAAAGCAAAACTTGCCCGCCTGAAAGAAGATATGATAAAACGCGCCTCATCCAAAGGCGGAGGCGACGGTTATTCGGTCCGTAAATCAGGAGATGCAACCGTGGTACTTGTGGGGTATCCGTCTGTGGGCAAATCCACACTATTAAACCGGTTGACAGGTGCCCAGTCCAAGATAGGGGCATACGAGTTCACCACCCTGGACGTGGTTCCGGGCACCATGTTCCACAACGATGCCACTATCCAGATACTTGACGTGCCCGGACTGGTGCGCGGGGCAGCTTCAGGACGTGGGCGAGGGAAAGAGGTTATATCAGTGGTCAGGAATGCTGACCTTATCGTATTCCTTATCGACGTGTTCCAGACCGGGCATCGGGACGTACTTGAAAAAGAACTCTATGATGCCGGTATCAGGGTCAATACCCGCAAGCCCGATGTGAAGGTCATGCGCAAGTTCAGGGGCGGTGTCAACATCAACTCTACCGTGGACACGGAACTGGACCGCGATACCATCATGTCCATACTCAAGGAATACAAGATGCATAATG
>DAOWEE010000082.1 GCA_030638625.1 Methanosarcinales archaeon | reverse complement strand
GGGCAGGATGTCACTGCTGGGTCCCCTGCTGGAGGAGGCAGAGGCGGGTATTATTGTGAGGGAGCCTGACATCTCTTTTGGATGCATGGGTTGTGCACGTACTAACGAATTGATAAATTTCCTTGTGCGGGCAAAGAAGGTACCTTTGCTTGAATTGAATTATCCCAAAACAGAGGTGGAAGCAAAGTCGTTCGTGCACAGGATACGTGAATTCCTGGATGGATTGTCTAAGGCTGAGGCCACTAAGGGGGATGAGTGATTATGGCAAAAGAGAATCTTGTAAAGATTGCCCAGTTGTCCTGCGGTAGTGAGTACAGTGGCATCCAGAAAGAGATTGAAACGGCTGCTGAGATGGTGGATGCTGAAATCATCTTCCCTGAGATATCCATTGATGAAGTAAAGGCCGTGGAGGAAAGTTTTGGTCTCCAGGTGGCCAGCCCGGATTTGAAGTTGATGATGGCAAGGGCCAAGGCGCTAGTGGATGGAAAAACCAATGCTGATGCGGTGCTTATTGCGACCTGTTTCAGGTGTGCTGAAGGTGCCCTGGTGCGGAATGAGATACGCAGGTATATTCATGAGAACTCGAAGTTCCCGGTTATCAGTTATTCATTTACTGAGCGCACAACTGCGGCTACGTTGCTTACAAGACTGGAAGCTCTTACCACCACTGCCAGGCGGCGCAGTCTGCTTGCCAGGGAACATCAGGAAGGATTGACTGCAGGTATTGATTCCGGGTCTACCACCACCAAAGCGGTGATAATGAAGGACGATAAGGTGGTGGGTACGGGCTGGGTGCCTACTGTGAAGGTTATGGAAAGTGCTACCGAAGCACTGGACAATGCCATGAAGGAAGCAGGAATTACCAGGGATGAGATACAGGCTCTTGGAGTTACAGGTTATGGCAGGTTCCTGATTGGTGATGAGTTCAATGCCGAGCTTATACAGGAAGAGATTACCGTGAATTCTAAAGGCGCGGTGTATCTTGCCGGTCACCAGAAGGGGCAGGCGACTGTTATTGATATTGGTGGAATGGATAATAAGGCCATTTCAGTGCAGGATGGTATTCCGGGCATGTTCACTATGGGCGGTATTTGTGCAGGTGCTTCAGGCCGGTTTTTGGAGATGACTTCCAAGCGGCTGGGTGTGGATATCACTGAACTGGGCGCGCTGGCTGTGAAGGGGATGCAGGAGCATGTTGAGATGAACAGTTACTGTATCGTGTTCGGTATCCAGAGTCTGGTCAATTCACTGGCCAAAGGGTCCGTACCTGAGGATGTGGCAGCAGCCGCATGTTACAGTGTAGTGGAACAGGTGTTCGAACAGCAATTGCAGGAAGTGGAGGTCAAGGAGCCGCTGATAATGGTGGGGGGGTCATCGCTTATTGAGGGCGTGCCTAAGGCCATGCAGGACTTGCTTAAGATTAAAGTGACAGTACCGCCGTATGCCCAGTATATAGGCGCAGTAGGTGCAGCGTTGTTATCATCAGGTTTCATCAACAAATAGTCACAAAGGAGTAGCACAGATGGAAGAAGATGAGAAGATCATCGTGGAATCGCCAGGGGAGGAAGTCGGTGCTGAGGTTTACAAACATGTTATCTCGGATGTGCTGTCAGACCTTTCACTGGGCAGGGTAATTAAGGTGGTCAGGGTATATGCTGATGTGACCGAGCCTGTATTTATTTTTGTGGCGTTGAGGCATACCGGACTGGCTTCTGTGCATCTTAAGGATTTTGCTGACCTGGAGATTGGGGAATATGGGACACATCAGGTTCTTATTAAACTTAATAAGGAGGCTTATATTCCGAAGTTGCTTGAAAAATTGTGGGAGCGCTATGGCAAGGGTAATATAATTCATGAGGAGCGCACCGTTGTGGTGGTGGAAACTCCTGATTATATGGATGAGGTTGATATTTTAAGTGATATGGTGATTGATGAGAAGGCCGGCGAGATAAGTGACCGGATAGTGGATGCCATGTTGAGAATCATTCCTGAAGGGTTCAGGGTGAGGTATCATCAGATGACAAGGGAGTATATTCTTTTTGTAGCGTCAGAGGATATGATTAAACAAGAGTGGAAGGACCGGGCACAGGATATGCTTGATAAGTTGCTTAGTGGGGTGGGCTCCAATGCTTGAACCTATGATGTATGAGGGCGGTGTGTACAAGCATAACTGGCTTGTGGAACTGGTTGAGGATCTGGGTGGTTATATTCTCCAGAAGAATATCATGCAGACTGAGGTTGTCATGATAATGCTGGTGCCTATGAAGGACATCCACCTGGTTGAAGCGATGACCAAGAAGCTGTTGGGTGAATTGACCCGTGCACCTTTGTCAGGTGCTGAAATCGCTGTGGTGGCTCCTACCCTGGCATACCATCACCTGCCACATCTTGACTGTGATATTGCTGAGTTCCTGCGCCGTAAAGGGGCCAAGACCAATATGGTGGGTTTGAGCAGGGGTGTGGGTTCGAGGATTTGCCAGATTAATGCTCATGAGCGGGACCTTATCAATGAGCATGATATAGCTGTGTATATTTTAGGTAATTTTAAACATTGTATTACCGAGTCCAAGCCGAAATTGTTTGAGGGTATAGAGATACCTATAGTGGTGACGGGTGCTCCTGAGATTGAGTTGGATGAGATACAAAATGCTGATGCTTATGTGGGTAACCTGGGACGGGTAGCCCATCGTATGCGTAAAGGGGATGAGATGCATGCTATGGACCGGATGGTAGCTGAGGTAGGCAAGATACTGGATAAGCTGCGGGAGGATATTGGGAAGGACCAGCAGTCTGTGATGCCGCCGAGGGTGAAGAAGGAGATTGAGGACCAGGTGCCTGAAATTAAGAAGGT
>DAOWEE010000287.1 GCA_030638625.1 Methanosarcinales archaeon | reverse complement strand
TGTACTGGCTGCCCGGGTCAGGTTCGATGACTGGGGTCTCGCCCATCTGTTTTAGGGCTTCCATGCCCGCATAATTGACAGCTCGTGCCATGTCGGCCCTTGCATACAGCAGTGCGGTATCTGCACCATCCATGTCATCTCCTGCTGTCATGGCAGTTGCCATCTGTGCGTCCATCCTTGAGATGTTGATGGATACTACTGCAGATATCAATACGAACAGCACGCCGATTACAGCTAACGGTACCCTGGCGGATTCATTCTCCCACAGTTTCATTTCCGATTCCCGGGGGTAGGGGACTTGGGCAACATATTTAAAATTTCTGATTTGCATCTGATAAATGGATGAAGTAGCTGTTTATACTTCACTTCCATCAATATCCATATATACATCCAGTATATGACATTCTTCCATGGCACAACTCGGAGTCGCTTTTGTCAGGCGGCTGAACATGTTCGGCCGCAACCGTATCACAGTAGAAGAGATGCGAATCAGGCTGATGGATCTCGAAGACAACAGCCTGCGCATCATAGACCTGTACAAGCCGGATAACATCTTCTTTGAGAAGACCGGCATCCACTATGCAGAAGTGGGACTCCGCATCCAGACAGTACTCCAGGACCTGTTCGGTAAAGAGGTCATGGTAACAACCCGCTCGTTCAATACCTTAAACGGACTGATGAAAAAAATACATGAAAAGGATTATCAGAACTTGTAGTCAATACCGAACTCGGGCAACCGCTCCTTAGCAGCCTCCCGCTTCTCCTGATGGTCGACCAGGAACTCTTCCATAAGCCCTGCGGCCCGCTTCTTGCATGTACCGCACATCAATTCACCTGACAGGCACTGCTGTTTGACCTCCAGCACCTCGTTATCATCCTCAACCAAATGGTAGAGCATCAATTCATACACCGTGCACTCATCAGGCAAGCCGCCATGTTCCTTTTGCTCCTCAAGAGTCATCTGGCCGCCGGTCTTGGCACGCATAATCTTCTTGGCGGCAGCTTTTGGCTCCTCGGTGAGGGCGATAATACTCTCAGGGATGCTGCTGCTCATCTTGCCGCCCTGCAGTCCTGTCATGAACTTGTGGTACGTTGAAGCTGGAGGCATGAAAGCATAGCCGCCTACCAACAGTTCCACATCCCTGACTGCCTCTCGGACATTCCTTATGTCGCCTTTCACATCAATATGTCCCTGGAACATCGTTATATCATCTTTGTCAAAATCCACAGCCAGCCGTTTTGCAAGGGTTTTAAATGCCTCCTCAGGTGCTGATTTGGAATATATCTTGACAACACCATCGGTCTGGAACACATGGAACATGTTTACCTTATCAGCCAACCCCCTGGTCAGCCTGATATGTGGGTCCTGGTCTGCACCTACTGGAATAACTACCGGGCGCGGTCCGCCAAACTCCTCAAGCTGAGGATGCAGGATATCGGCACTCTGCACAGTAGCCGAAACCATGTGTGCGATATTGGTCTCGCCATTGAACCCGTAAATGGCGCTCATCTCTGAGAAGTTGGCTTTCACACCCAACTCAAATGCAAGGTCACGCACTTCAGGGCTGGTGGACTGGGAATAAATGCGCCCCCCTTCAGGCTCGAACCCCAGGGCAATGAGGCTTAAGATATATTCATCCACTCCGATGCGTTTGCAATCTTCCCACGAAATACCGCGCACACTATGTGCTTCCATGTCAGCTACGGCCATGAACACGGTCCCACCCTGCTGCTGGTGCCAGATAATCTCCTCCATCACCATCTTGTGACCAAGGTGAACCTTGCCCGATGGCATGAACCCACTCATAGCGCCGAATGGTTTGCCGGAATTCATGGCTTCCACTATTGAATCGTAACTACGGTGTCCGAAGATGATACCCCGGCGCATGAAGCGGTGGGGATGTTTGATACTGGGCAGCAGGTCATCGAATTGGGATATGCCAAACTCGTCGAATAGTTTTTGGTAGTCGTCTATGGAAGTGGATTTCCAGGGGTTGATTTCGTTCATGTCTGGAGGGAATAAATAGTCGGTTGATAGATAATTGTTTCGTCTACGATGGGTGTTGCCATTACCTAACTGTACATATCGTAATGGTCATCAGGTTTAGCGGCCTGCTCCCTGAGGTTTTTAAGGTACTTTTCCACCCCTTCAGCTTCCTGGTACAAAGGCTGCAAGTCGATTTTGATGGTAGGCATCATCCTGTCAATTATCTCAATTACATGTGCGGCAGTCCTGGCATCTGATGTGTCGGGTCCCCGCGTTGCGATAGGTACTATCACATTCATGTTGCGCACCTTTCCTTCATTGAGCAGCACACCTGAAACACCTGATATCATGCTGTGCATTAATGGATTTACTTCCATTTTTGTTAACTCTTCCCTGGCTGCATCTGTGCTTCCGATGCCGAATATTTCAAAACCATCATTTTCGATAATATTGGTTTCAGGAGATATTATGCGACTGCACTCTGAATCCTCAGCAAAAGACAGCACTGCCCTTGCAATGTCCCTGGCCATTTCGGGAAGTGGTGTGAACTCTGACATAAACACTACCATCTTTGCCTCCTCACTGGCATATATCCTGGCAGGAAATTTTGGTTTTGAATCATATACCATGGCAATGGGCGGGAACTCATCAGCATCAAGACCGCATATCTGGTCCAGGTCCATAGTATTTATTAGATAACTTGCCACGATGGAGTTCATCAGTCCGCCTGAAGGGAAACCGTTGATGAGTGTGGCACCTTTCAGGTCCATTTCCTTGTACTTGTGCATGGTTATTTTCATTTTGTCACCTTT
>DAOWEE010000333.1 GCA_030638625.1 Methanosarcinales archaeon | reverse complement strand
TTGAGCCCTTTCGATATCATTAAGGCAAAAATCATTGACATGAGGAGCATGAGACTTTCCACAGCAGGCAAGGACCTGGGCGTCATCAAGGCTTATTGTTCACAATGCAACATAGACCTTGTTAAGCCATCTGATAATGGAAATAAAGGTTACTTGTTGAAATGTCCTGTCTGTGGGAAAATGGAATCGCGAAAAGTGTCCACAGAATATGGTAATTATACTGCTTAAGGGTGTATTAACATGGACATAAAGGTTATTGAAAAGAATGATAGTGAAATACTGATTGAGATTGGCGGTGAGAGTCATACACTGCTGAACACATTGAAGTCATCGCTACTGGACGACCCCAGAGTGAAAGTGGCGACTTACGATATTAAACATCCTACCATCAGTGAACCTGTGCTTTTCGTGAAAACAGACGGTGTTGACCCGGTTGTTGCTATTAAAGAAGCATCTGTCCGGCTCATTGAAGTCTATGAAGAATTCAAGTCTGTATTTAGCGAAAAGGCCAGCATTTAGGTCATGCACATCAAGCCAGAGATAAGAATCCTCGGTATCGACGATTCGTCCCTGCACAGAGAACCAGTGATGATAGTAGGTGCCATGTTCAGGGGTGGGGACTGGCTTGATGGTGTTCTGCGCTCCCATATTACGAAAGATGGCACCGATGCCACTGAAGTCATCATCCGGATGGTGACCGGCAGCAAGCATTTCGGACAGGTAAGGGTGCTGATGTTCGATGGTGTGACGTATGCCGGTTTTAATGTGGTTGATATTGAATCGGTCTATAAGAACACGGGCGTTGGGTGTATCGTGGTCATGAGAGAGTGCCCTGATTTTGAACGGATACGTGCCGCTTTGACATATCTGCCAGACCCGGATACACGGTGGAATATGATTAAACGGGCGGGTGAAATACATAAGGTGGTAAGCCGTGAGGGCGAAAACCCCATCTATATCCAGCACTGTGGTATAGACCTGGAAGAAGCAAAGGATATTGTGCAGCTTTCTTCCACCCATAGCAATGTGCCCGAACCTTTGAGGGTAGCGCATCTGATTGCCACAGGGATTGTATGTGGGGAATCCACAGGCAAGGCGTGAAAGCACTTTAGACTTTAATTTATTCACCACCACTCACCTCAACTTAGCCCATACAACTTACACCTTACAATTTTCATTTCATCCCGCCCCAGAAATCTTTATCCTGCCCGCCCCTAAAACTACCATTATGCTCACATTCATAGGTATCGGACTCTTTGACGAAAAAGACATATCAGTAAAGGGCCTGGAAGCAGTCCGCCGGGCCGACCACGTGTACGCAGAATTCTACACTTCAATACTGATGGGGACCAGCCCAGAAAAACTGGAAACATTCTATGGGCGGGAGATTACTATTCTTGTCCGCGAGGACGTGGAACAACAACCTGAATGGCTCCAGCGTGCCATAACCGAGGATGTGGTATTCTTAACAGGTGGCGATGCCATGGTAAGCACCACCCACGTTGACCTGCGCATGCGCGCCCGGGATATGGATATTGAGACACATATCATACACGGCTCATCAATCGTGAGTGCAGTGCCGGGCCTGACCGGACTGCAGAATTACCGTTTTGGCAAATCCGCCACCATACCCCACCCCTATACCCATAAGGGCAGGAACATTATCTCCCACACCCCGTACGATACCATCAAGTCCAATCTGGGCGGCGACATACATACCCTGATATTCCTGGATATAGACCCTGAAAAAGGATACATGACCATCAACCGTGGCTGCGAACTCTTACTGGAAATAGACTCACAGGAGAGAGAATTGGATCTGTCCGGGCGGCTTGGTGTGGGTGTGGCAAGGGCGGGTTCGCCTGAACCCGTGGTCAAGGCACTGCCTTTGGATGAACTGGTTGATTTTGATTTCGGTGCCCCTCTCCATATACTGGTGGTACCGGCAGAGCTTCATTTCATGGAAGCTGAGGCTTTGGTAAAACTGGCAGGGGCGCCTA
This sequence comes from Methanosarcinales archaeon, assembly GCA_030638625.1. GTDB lineage: Archaea > Halobacteriota > Methanosarcinia > Methanosarcinales > Methanocomedenaceae > Methanocomedens_B. The sequence goes on along the minus strand of DAOWEE010000333.1, from coordinate 3,642 downwards.
AGTCTATCTTAGACACTGCCAGATAGTAAGGTGTGACCTTTAATCATTTTTTGAAATGATGCCATGTAATAGTATTAGGCCATACAATTTAAAAAACAACAATGTATCTAAAGAGTAACGATTTTCAGGGAAAATTTGAGACTAATTTGTTTCTTTAAAAGCCAAATTTAAACTCGACTATATACTTTTTGCATCTCTTTGATGCTCTCCCATGCGGCATCAAAAACAAATTGGGGTATTTCCCATGGATTTTCTCCACCATTTTTAATAGCTTTCATGTCCTTTTTGACAGTAAGTCCAAGATAAACTGGAAATGGTTCATTGTCCCAATTACTCTTGACAAAGAAACGGAAAAGGTACACCCTTCTATCTCCAGTTGATATATACATTGTTCTGGGTGCCTCATGATCATCAATGTGAATATTTTGTAAAAATGTCTTAGCAAAAGCTGCAAACTGGTTGATGTATTCTGTCAATTCAGCAAAAGAAATTTTGACTTCAGGAGTTTTGATTCCTGCAATCCCTGCCGCTTCTCCTTTCGAGTATTTAGGGTCAAGGAGTACAACAGCTCTTGCATTCAACTTTCTTTTAAGTTCGATTATTATTGGTTGGGCAGCTTCAGATAAATCCATTATAATATTTAAATGAATATCGGATTGCTAATAAATGTTTTCATTTAATGCTATATTGCCGTATTCAACATTTACACATAGTCGCAGGATAATTTTATAGATAATATTTCATATGAAGTATAATATGAAGTATAATTAGTATTATAAACTGTCGCAGCAGGAAAAAGCCGCAAACCAGATAAATGTAAACAATGTACTAAATATTGAAATAAATCTGGGAGATTTAACATGAGAGTATGCATACCAAGTTACAAACCAGGTGGGTTGAACGCCCCCGTTTCTGAACATTTCGGGCATTGCGAAATATTTACATTAGCTGACATAAACGGTGCAGAGATTGTGGAAGCATGGCCTCTTTCCAATGAATATGAAGGAGAACACAAGTGCGCAATCCCTGTCCAGAGAATCCTCAACGAAAAAGTAGAATGTATGATTGTAGGCGGTATCGGCCGCGGACCAATGATAGGATTCCAGCAGCTTGGGATTAAAGTATACAGCGGTGCATCTGGAACTGTTGTTGATACATTGAACCAATTCATGGAAGGAGCCCTAAAACCTGCAGGAAATGAAAATCTCTGTCAGTGTGGCTGTCATTGATTAAAAGGAAATAGTGAGTTTTTACAGATAAATACTCCCTATTTCAATTTACCTTTCAACTTTACTTTTTACACTGTTATTTTTCCTTCAATATCTTCTCAAGCTCAGCCCTCTTATCAGGGGAGAGTTCTTCCATGGCCTTCTGGGACTCCATGCTAAATTGCTTGATGAACAATGCCTGGAGCATGGGCAGCACTGCCTGAGTCTGCTGCCTTCCCTCATAATCCGCCCGGGCAGTCTCCCGCATCCGGGCAAGTTCTTCAGCCGTCATACTGCCCTGGCCTAAGCCCGGACAGTCCATATCCACCACAATATAATTCTTACCGTTATAACCCAGCGGGAATGAACGGCAGGACAGGGGTTTGTTATCAACAAGAGTGCAGCTGTTATTTTCAAGGTCATACAGGGCACATACGGTCCTGTCATCCTTGGTCTGTTTATCCAGTTGCAAAGATACCGAACCGTATTCTCCTTCTATGGACAGCACAGGCAGTACCGTATACATCTGTCCGTGCTCAACCCAGTCCCTGAAGTCATCAAGATAAACGCTCACGTCTCTTTCACAGCATTTCCCGCATTCTGTGCAGTTAAATATGAATTTTGATTTTGTTTTCTCTTCGTTCATAGCAGCTTGCCCCTCAAATTTCAAAACTTACACCAGTATTATGAATATACATCCCATGTCCGGGAACTCCTTGTCATCTCCCCGGCCATGTCAATGGACATAAGTTTTTTGACCTCATCAATATCACTGGTCTGTCCCAGCGCCCACATCAACTTCACCAGCGCCACCTCAGGCAGCATATCTTCACCCTCAATGGCCCCGGCCTTCAGGATATCCCGGCCGGTATCGTATACCCGGTCGCACACCCTACCGCTAATACATTGGCTGGTCACGATTACAGGAATACCTGCATCCGTTGTTCTTTCAATATACGGCACCCATTCAGTTGATACATGCCCAAGTCCCGTACCTTCCAGCACAATGCCCTTGTAGTTGGCACTGGCGAACAGCAATGTCTCAGGACTGGCGCCGGGAGTATATTTGATAAGCGCACAATTGGGCTCGATATTGGTATTGATGGAAAGTTCCCGCTCGCCCCGCCTGGCATAGTCCAGGTAGGTGGTAATCTCCCCTGAGGGATATTCCACCCTGCCCAGCGGTCTTGAATTGATGGACTGGAATGCATCACGCCGACTGGTATGCATTTTCCTGACCTTTGCACCCCTGTGGATATGACAGTAATCGTCTGATGTGGTCCCGTGCATCACTACCGTAACCTCGGCAATATCACCGGCAGCCACCTTTGCCGCACAGATTGCGTTCATTGCATTGTCACTGCTGGGACGGTCTGCACTGCGCTGGCTGCCCACAAACACTATGGGCACCGGCGTATCAATCATAAATGCGATAGCTGCGGCTGTGTACATCATAGTATCGGTACCGTGGGTGATTATCACCCCGTCCGCTCCGGCCTTAATCTCATTGTACACTTCCTCAGACAGCTTAACCCAATATTCGGGCCGCATATTTTCAGATAATATACTGTAACATACCCTTGCATTGTAATTGGCAATCTCGGTAAGTTCCGGGATGGCCAGCAGAATATCCTCTGCTGAGAACTGGCTGGTCACGGCCCCGGTGCGGTAATCCACCTTACTGGCTATGGTGCCGCCGGTGGACAGGATTGATATATCAGGTAATTTCGGGTTTGGGGGTGGCAGTTCAACCTGCACACCTTTTAATTCACTTTTCTTTTCAACAAGTTCCAGGGTCACATTTTCGGGTTTAAAACCCATATTATACCCATTTATCAGTTTCACGACCGTGGTGCCTGTGGTAGAGGGCATCAATACACCCTCATAAGTGCTACCATCACACCTGGCCAATACAATATCGCCTTCAACTATTGCCATATCCAATCTCTCACAAGAATGATTGTTTCACATCATCAAGCCGTTTCATGCCATCCTGCACGGCATTTACATGTTTCATAAGTGTGTCAATATCCTGCATTAATGCATAATTCCGCACATCAATCATCCGGTTGACTTCACCAGAAGCAGGTCCGCCCACAGTATTACGACGATTCACATTTTCCATTACATCAAGGGCACCATCGAATAGTTCTGCGTTCAGCCCTTCCTCTGACAGTTTCTTACCGATAATCTCCATACTGATCCTGTCCAGTTCCTCAAGCGTGTGGTTGCTACCTTTTGACATAGTACCGACAATCTGGTGTGCAGTCCTGAATGGTAGCCCGGTGGTCCTTACAATAGTATCTGCAAGTTCAGTAGCAGTGGAAAAACCAGTGTTCGCTGACGATGATAGTTTTTCGTAATTCATTTTCATAGTGCTCACCATACCTGATGCAATATTGACAGTACTCAGGGTGATGCCTGCGGCCCGCCA
>DAOWEE010000183.1 GCA_030638625.1 Methanosarcinales archaeon | reverse complement strand
TCCTCACCGAGGATAAGCACCTTACGGTTATGGTTGGAAGCCAGGCCTTTCGAATAATCCAGGGCCTGCCGTACCGACCTGATATTCATACCTGAATTGGAGTTATCCACCATCCTGCGGCCCGCCCACACCACCACCCGCATCCTGCCGTGCACTCCCGCAAAATCCATCAGTGTGGATTCTATCTTTGCACCCTCAACGTCCAGGATTCTTGCGGCTGCGACTGCACATACGATGGCAGTGGAATAAGCATGTGCATCATATCCGGCATTAGGAGTGAACCTGACGGTTCCGCCGTTGTTTAAATGAACTGTCCAGATGCCTCTGGGTGATTGTTCCAGATACACATCTGCATCCACAGTATCACTGAAAGTAATAATATCCACATTTTCCGGTGGGTTCAAGTGACCTATCGAGGCATTCACCAGCAGAGTGCTGCCCGGTTTTGCCTGGCTTACCATCTGCAACTTTGCAGCAGTTGACGTGCTGCTGCCTTGTGCTATAGTGTACTCGTTGTCAAGACTGGTGATGATGCCTACATCTGCCACTCCCGTACCTCCCAACGATACCTCGAAGATGTACAGGTCAGCTTCAATGTCGGCGCTATGTTCCAGTGCTTCAAGGATACTGCTCGGGGTTATGCTCAAACCGTGATGCAACTTAGTTGGCACGCCTTTTATCCAGTGTTCCACTCCCCTGCTGGTGTGGGAGACCACTGACATGCTGCGCGATGCCATATCTGCCAGCAGTGTTGCAGTACTTGTCTTGGCACCTGTTCCTGTTATTTCAACAATGCAGGCATTGCTGTTGAAACCTGATAGCAGTTCACCCACTGCCCGGTGGTGGGTAATAATAGTATGCTTTCCATCACTGGGAATGTGGGACGGGTCAAGGTGCACGGGTGCCACTATCAGGTCAGTATTACGCTTTGATTTTGGTTCAGTATTATTATCTGGTTCCCTGGCAATAATTATACCAGAGCGTTCGAGCCCGGCCAGTCCATCATCATCAGTGGTGCCGTATACATCAACGGCTGTAACACTGCGTGCATATTTTGCGATGTGATGCGCCAGGGGAATGCCGCCGTGTGTTAAATCCAGCACGGTGACATCTTTATTGTCGAACAGCATAGATTTTTAATCCAGTGCTTCCAGTGCCCTCTTGTATGCTAAATCAGCTACCAGCGAGTCGGCACCCAGGGGCTCGGCATATATCAGGGTAATATCATTGCCGTTGAGTTGGATGGTGGTCTTGCGGTCTTCCCGGCTGATACCCAGTATTTGTGGGATGTCCTCTGTGGTGTGCACACCATGCGCCAGGAATATGGGTACGGCCACGATGGTGGATACTCCGGTACCTTCAAAGGATTTCAGTCCCTCGTCCATGGTGGGACCGTTCATGTTCATGAATCCGGTTCTGACAACCGTATTTTCATATTTTTCAGCGATAATGTTGGCAACCCCGGTTACCACTTCTTTATTGTACGGGAGCTTACTTCCGTGTCCCAGTGCCAGTATTCCAATTTTTTCAGTCATATAATTCCTCGTAAATGGGTTGATTTTTGTTTGAGTAATACGATTTGTGCAAAAAGTATTACGCTCAATTCTTTAATGTAATTTTAATCGAATATAATGGTTTTGCATGAAAAAAAGCCAATCTTAAAATATTATTAGCCAATCGTTGACAAATTAAATTGAGTAGTTCCAAAGGGTAGGGAAATATGGAAGATTACGTCAGAGTATCGGATATCAGCAATTACCTCAAATGTCCACGTAAGGTCTATTATACTTATCAGGGACATGAACTCACCAGGACCGTCAACCCTTCATATGTGGCGGCTCTTATCATAAAGGAAATGGCACAGGACTTTGCAGAGGTGGTCAACTCTGAAGACATGGCTTCGTCTTTGCAGTCACTGCTGGAAATATCCGCACAGCAGATAACTACAATATACCGAGACGAACTTGCCGACATTGACCCTGAAATAATATCCCAGGCCACAACACAGGTAGGCTCACAGCTTGACGAGGTCATAAGTGGCATCCAGGAATCCATGCAGGCACTGGGGGCTGGCAGGTTGTTGGACATTTTCAATTCACTGGATGATGAGCCCATACTGTATTCTGAAAAATTGGGCATGACCGGCAGTCCTGATAGGTTGTTGATGCTGGATGGCGGCCCAACTTCGTCCATAATTCGCACAGGGAAAGCCCCTCTCAATGGCGTGTGGAAAGATGACCGGCTCAGGCTTACTGCCCTGTCCATTTTACTGGAAGACAAGCATGATTGCACTGTCGGGGTGGGTGTGGTTGAATATGCCAGGTACGGTATTGTGCGGGAAGTGCCGATAAGACGTGCAGACAGGCGAAAGGTGCTTACACTTGCGGGCAGGGTCAGGAAGATAAGGGACGGCAGGCTGCCGGACAGGCCAGACGATGCACCCTGTGACTACTGTGGGCATGTTGAACACTGCCAGGTAACACAGACTTTGGCATCCCGGTTCTTTTAAGGTGAAAGGATAATATTAAAATAGATTCAGGTTTAGTTAGTGACCGTAAGGTATATTAAGCAAAACGAACAAATATTGTTCGTACAGTATCGAACAAAATCAATTCAAATATGTGATACAATGATCGAAGTAACAGAATTAGCAGCAGGAGAACTGAAGAATCTCCTGGAACAGGAAAATAAACAGGACCATGCACTGCGTATTTTTGTAGCAGGCATGGGTTGCAGTGGTCTCAGTTACGGAATGACCCTGGATGACACAAAGAAAGATGAAGACCTTGAACTGACCAGCAATGGTGTCAAGTTGCTTATGACCTCAGAGATTCAGGAATCACTGGACGGCTCAGAGATTGACTATATAGACAATGAACACGGCAAAGGTTTCGTAATTAACAATCCCAACGCACCTAAGTGCGGTTCAGGCTGTTCCTGTTAAGGACTGGTCTTTTTTGCAGCCATTCTGGCTGCAATTACTTTTTTTAAGGTATATTTCGAAGATGTCCATTTTTAATTACTACAAAAACAAAAAATGCATAAATCAATGCAAAATATTATGTTTTCTTAAGTACTAAATATGAACTACTATTGCAAAATTGCAAAAACAGTAGTTTAAAAACGTGGATGTGTATAAGTTGACTATTATTTATGGTAAATGCGGCAACGCCTGTGAGATTTGTATGAACTATGGTTCTAAGTGTATGGGCTGTGTGGCTGAAAATGAGGACAATCCTGGAATCTACGACTGTTTATTTTACAACTGTGCAGTCGACAAAGGCGTAGATTCGTGTCTTAGCTGTGTTGAATATCCTTGCAAACTTACCGTAGGCCTTTCCAGGTCATATTGTCCCATACACAGCAAAGAACAGATGCAATCATCTGAAGGTGGGCATTAACCCACAGGTCGATATTCATCAATGGTATGGACTGCCATTTTAAGGGGGATATAGATAGTACCGTCAGAGCCGTCCATTTTTTTAAACTTACCATGGTCGACGCAGTAGGCCGTATATGCAGATAGTATAGCATCCAGTTCATCATCGGACAGCAGTACATCCATGGTCATTTCATCCAGGCCACCGATTATGGTGCGCAGCCCTTTTTGAATCACACTACGTCCTTCCTTTGATTTCTTCCTGACACCGACGCCTATATCAAGCGCCCTGCTGGCAGCATAAGGGTATACTTCAATCACTCCTGCGCACAATGTGTTTTCGCACCAGTTTTTCAGTTCTATCCCCTTATCCACCCACTCCCGTACCCACTCCGCACCCGAAGGATAGCACGGAATCCCGAATTTGCGCAGCCGTTTTTCACAATATCTCATGCTGCCGTGTTCGGGTTTTGACAGGGGTGCATCAATGGCTACGATACAGGAAGTATAATCACTGTACATCCGGGCAATACTTGCACGGATGAAGGTGTCATCTGACATTGTATGTTCGGGCAGGGAGTATATCCATGGGCTGCCGTGCCTTTCAACTATGCAGGCAATGCCCGTACTTTTCCGTTTCAGGCTGGTACCCAGATCCACACCAATGAACACCCTGTCATTCATACCCTACAAAAAGATGATAGTAACTTATAAACTTTTAGTGTTTTCTCCATCATCCAGTACCAGTTATTGGAAATGCTGCAGCCTTTCATTACAGGATTTCAGAGATCTTCTTGCAGGCATCTTCCATTTCCACGATAACAAGACCGATATTTCCTTCACCCCTGAACAACGTACCTAAAATAGCATTTTCTCCCGCTTCCATGAATACAGTAATAGCATCATCCGACCTGATCATCAGCATATTGGGACTACTCTGGCGCAGTTCTTTCATCACGGTTTTTGCCGAACCCATAATCGTGGCTGTGAAGGCACCCAATTTTGCTTCAGGCACATATTCAGGCACGTCAGAGACCATGATTAAACCCTGCTGGCTTGCAAGAACTGATGCCTCTATGTTGGCAGTATTTTTGAGGTCCTGAAGTACAAAGTTCAGACTTTCCTGAATGTCATCCATGATATTTACTCTTCCCAGAATTTTGGTTTAATCACAAACCGGCAGGCTGCATCTCCCTTTGCCTGGCAGGTCGTCTCTTCACACACCAGGTTTTCTTTGTTATATACAATTTCCATATAGCCACACAGGAAACCTTCAATGAAATAGCAAATTGAAGTGCCACTCTTCCCGTTGTATGCCTGACTTTCAAAACATTTCTCGACCATACAACTTATTTCCCTGCCGTCTTCAGACAACGTTACATCCTTTAAAAGCAGCCAGCCATAACGGGCGAATTGCTGGGTGGTGGCGTTTAAGGTCTCGTCAAGGTTCTTACAGTCCCATTGCCGGATAACCACTGGAGCGGATTTGCGGCCGGCATTGTAACCTGAAGTATATAATAACGGTCTTACCCCCTCACCCAGCGCATCAATCATTCCTTTAATGAGCGAGCCCATGGTCTTTTTACTCATAAACATGGCCGGAACACCGCTTATGGTGGTGTTGGCATTATCGTCATCAAATTCGATGAATAACGTTTCATCTATGGATTTTATGACTCTCACCCCTGTAAATTATAAACGATAATACATGATATTTATTTTATTGTTAATAAAATTATCATTACAATAGCGTCCGTAATAGTTACTTACCAGTTTATTCAACCTGATGGGTCTATGCGTCTGCCCTGTAGTTCAAACCGCACTCATCGCAGCAGTAAGTTATTATCTTCATACCCTTTTGACTGGTTTCAACAATAGTGTTCATCCAGCTCCCGCATGTCGGGCATTTCTGGTCCATAAGGGTATGGTTTCGTTTTTCCTCGTTCATTATTTTCGCCCCAGTTGTTTATGTGCCCGGGCCAGGTGTCCGGCGGACTGGGCACCTATGAGTGAAATCTCACCTGCCAGTACTGCCACCCCGATTATTTCGGCAAGTTTTTTAGCATTAGTCCCGGGCGGTTCCCCTGCACCGGCCACGCCCAGTATCTGGAGGCACTCGTGCTGGGTAGCGATACCGGTACCGCCGCCCACCGTCCCTACCTGCAC